>JBKJSU010000120.1:0-8363 GCA_046594415.1 Casimicrobiaceae bacterium
CACGGCGGCAGCACGGCGCTGCGCCCGGCGAACGCGGCGTCGATGCGCTCGAGACTGGCGCGAGCCCCGTGATTGCGCGTGAGCAGGTTGGCCGCAAGCACGCCGCGCGACGAGAGCCTCGCCACGCAGTTGCAATAGAACTGGAGCGTGTCGAGCGCGCCGGTGCGGCCGCCCGCGTCGTAGCCATCGACCAGGATCAGGTCGAACACGCGGTCGGAGGCCGCCACGAAATCGGTGCCGTCCGCCACTTCGATGCGCATCCGCGCATCCTCGGGCGGCAGCTTGAACGACTGCACGGCTGCCGCGATCACCCGCGGCTCGATCTCGACGATCGTCTGCGCGGCCCGCGGCCGGTACCGGTGCAGGAAGCGCGCAAGCGACGCCGCGCCGAGTCCGATCTGCAGCACGCTGCGCGGCCAGCCGGCGCCTCGCCGCAGCAGCAGCGGCATCATCATGTCGCGCGTGTATTCGAGTTCAAGCGCATACGGTCGCGCGATGCGCATCGCGCCCTGGATCCAGCGCGAGCCGAAGTGCAGGTAGCGAACGCCCTCCTCCTCGCTGATCTCGATCGAGGCGCGCATCGTGGCGTGGTCCGGACCTAGCGCGCCGGCTCGGGCCGGTCGGCGCAGGCGAAGGTTTCGGTCCAGTAAGCGTTGTGCGGGAACATGGCGCGCAGCTTCGTCTCGACGGCCGCACCGGCACGACCCGCCGCGCGCATCGCCTTCAGGCCCGCGCAATTGGCCTCGGGCTCGCTCTCCGTGGGCACGGTGGCATGGGCACACTCGTGGAAGAACATGAAGTCGTGCAGTTCCGGCGGCAGCGTCTGCAGCCGCAGCTGGTTCCACGTGATCCGGTAGCCGTCTTCCGTCCTTTCGGCAAGGCCGATGCGGTTGAGGCGCGTGAAGGGATCATCGGGGCCGGCGAAGACTTCCAGCACGGCCGCGCCACGCGCCACGCAAACCATCGTGCTGCCATCCTTGAACGTGAACGCCACGGCGGACTGCGGCAGCGCCAACAGCGCAACGGCGACGACGAGCGTCAGCCACGGCCAGCGCGAAACGGGTATCCAACGCAGCGGGGCGTGCACCGGCATGGCCAACGGGTGGGTTAAGATCGGACTCCCTACGTTAGCGCGCCCCGGAGCATTTTGAAAGTGCCTCGCGTCCCAGCCCATGCTGGTGGTCCAGCCGTGGCGGCCGCAATGATGCCGCTGCCCGAACGCCGGTCCCGCCAGCCCGCCCGGCGATGCGCCTCCTGAACCTCGGTCTTGCCGTCTTCTTGGGCGTGCACCTCGTACCGGCGATCCCGGCATGGCGCAATGCGCTGGTGCAACGCCTGGGCGAGCTGCGCTACAAACGCTATTTTTCGCTGGTGTCGGTGGCGGGGCTCCTGCTGCTCGTGGTCGGCTACGCACTGGCCGAACGCGGGCCGCAACTGTTCGCGCCGGTGGCGGGGGCCCGCATGCTGGCGCCCATCGTGGTGCCCATCGCCCTCGTCCTGATCGCTGCCGCCAACATGCCCAGCCGCATCCGCGCGGTATTGCGGCATCCGATGCTGCTTGGCGTCCTGCTGTGGTCGGGCGTGCACTTTCTGGCCAGCGGCAGCCTGCGCGCCAGCGTGCTCTTCGGCGCGTTCTTCGTGTGGGCCGGCCTCGATCTCGTTGCGGCATTCGCGCGAGGCCCCGGCCGCGCCTTCGTCCCCCAACCGAAGTACGACGCCATGAGCGTCGGCGGCGGCATTCTGGCTGCGCTGGCGATCATGGCGCTGCACCGCGTTCTCTTCGGCGTGCCGGTCGTCCCGTTTTCAATCTAGCGCTTGCCGCGCTGTTGTAACGGCGAGACGATTGCGGCCGCGCACGCGTTAACCCTGCGTGCGACACCAGCTCCTCGCCGCATCTATGCTAATGTCATAGTCATCGCCATCGTCGGAAACCCGCCATGAAGGTACGCACGCTGGTCCTCGACCGGCTCTATTTCGGACTGGACCCGATGCGCCTGCGCACCGCCACGAGCCGCGCGCTGGCGCGCGTGGTGGGACTGCCGCCTGCACGCGCGCGCCTCTCCGCCACTCACCTGCGCCACGACTTTGCCGTGGATACCATCCGGGGCAAGGCGCTGGTCTGCGAACTCGTCGAACGGGGCCTGCTGGAACCACCGGACGCGCACGAGGCCGGCTATCGCCTTACCGAGGAGTTCTATTCGCTGGCCGCGGCGCGCGTCGTCGAGCCGCTCGCACGCTCGCGCGCCAGGATGCTGCTGACCGAGGCCTGCGTGCTGGCCGAGCGGGTCAACGACGAGTCCGTCCACAATCCGCTCGAGGTCACCGCATTCGCCGTATATGGCGCCTACATGAGCCGCGCCCCCAAACTGGAGGAATTGCAGTTGGGGGTCATGGTGCAACTCCGTATGCCGTCCCGGCGCACGCGCTTCGGGCGCATGCAAAGCAAGGCCGAAGGCGCCGAGGCGATCCGGGTCTCGTTCCGTGCGTTGTCGTCGTTCATCCGGGTCCGGCTCGTCACCGACCTCGCGTCGGTGCCGCGGCCGTTCAGCCTCATGTTCCAGTCCACGCTGCCGCACTACCCCTGACCGTCGGGCCTAGTGGCGGCGCACGGCGCGTTTTGTATGATGCGGGGATGGCCTGGCCTTTCGCCGCGAACGCTTGATCGTGCAACCGCGCAACTTCCGGTCCGGTGCCCGCTGGTTCGCTGCCTGTTGCACCGCCCTGGCCGCACTGTTTGCCGGCATCGCGCACGGCGCGCCGGCCGGCGTTATGGTGGCCACGTGGAACATGAACTGGCTGCTCGACGCCGCCACCCACGCACGCTGGACGGCCGCCTGCGGGAGGCTTGGTTGGCCCATGCAGACCGCGACGCTGCCAGCCGCAACGCGCGCCGAGCTCGCCGCGCTCCCCTACTGCAACGTCCACAACGGCATGCGCTTTCCGCCGGACGCCTGTGCCGCCATTCTCGCCGACTGGCCGCATGCCGCGCGTTATCCCGACGCGCATCCCTGCCGCGAGACGGCCGACCTCAGGGATTGGGCGCGCTACGAACGCAAGCTGGCCACGCTGCGCGCCACGTTCCTCGAACTCGCGCACGCGGGCGTGACGGTCGTCGCGCTGCAGGAGGTGGCCACCGCAGCGGCCGTGGCTCCGCTGCTGCCGCCGGGGTGGAACGTGGCCACCACGCACGAATGGCCGGACACGCCGCGCATCGCGCAACATGTCGGCGTTGCGTGGGCGCCAAGCGCGCGCGTGCATGCGCTCGCGCCGGTGCCCGCGCTGGCGGATAGCGGGGTCGTGGATCGCCCGCTGCGGCCGGGCCTCGCCTTCGCGGTGGATGTGGCGGGCAAGCCGGTGCAGGTGCTGGTCGTGCATCTCAAGGCCGGCTGCCGCAGCCGCACGATCGATGCCCCGCTCACATCGCGCGATGCACGCCTGTCGCCGGAGCGGCAGGACCAGATCGCCTCCGACTGCGCGATGCTGCGCTTCCAGATCCCGGCACTGGAAGCGTGGATCGATGCCCATGCGGCGGCGGATTTCGCCGTCGTCGGCGACTTCAACCGCACGCTGCTGCGCGAACCGATCCAGGATTCGCCCACCTACCGCTCGCGGCTCGACGGCTCGGTTCCCGGCGATCCCGTCGGTCCCTGCACGATGGTGCGCGAAGGCAACCGCCTGGTTGCGCAGTGTCCGGCGAAAATCGCCGCGCTGTTCCCCGAGATCAACGACGGCCAGCCGCGCGGCGCCACGCTGTGGCGCGCGCGACTGGCCGACGACCGGGGCGGCAACGGGCGCAAGGCCGGTTGCCGCATCGCCGGCGACCACGGCAACCTCGCCCACGAAGGCATCGATCACATCCTCATCAGCGCCTCGCTCAAGCGCCGCCTGGCCGCGGACGCGTTGACCATGCGTGCGGTGATCTACGTCGACGCGCAGGGTGCGCCGCTGCGGGGCGCGCCCGACCTGGCGCTGCCGTCGGACCATTGCCCGCATGTCGTTGCCTGGAATCCCGAACGCCATTGACCGGTGGCTGCGATTGCCGCCGCCACCGATCATCCGCCCACCATCACCGCAAGGCACGCCGCGCCATGACCGATAACGCCGCCCACCGCCAGCAGATGCTTCTCGCCGCCGCATCGCAGTACCTCGCCGGTGGCGGCCTCGGGCTCTTCGTCCTGCCGCCCGAACTCAACCTGGTGGTGGCCCGCGGCGAAGGCAGCCGGGTGTGGGACATCGCGGGGCGCGAATACATCGACTATCACCTGGGCTCCGGTCCCGCGCTGCTGGGCCACGCCCATCCCGCCGTCACGGCCGCGGTGGCGGCGCAGATCGTCAAGGGCACCACGTTCTATTTCCTGAACGAGCCGGAGATCGAGCTGGCGCAACGGATGGTGGCCGCCATTCCGTGCGCCGACGTCGTGCATTACGTCGGCTCCGGCACCGAGGCCACGTTCTACGCGTTGCGCATCGCGCGCGCGAAGACAGGCCGCAACAAGGTGCTGAAGTTCGAAGGGGCGTGGCACGGCATGCACGACTACGGCCTGTGGGGCACGGTGCCCACAACCGCTTCCGACTATCCGCGTGCGCTGCCCGATTCGGTCGGCGTGCCGCCGCAGGCTGGCGAAACGGTGCTGGTGGCGCCGTTCAACGACGCCGCGCGGGCGGTCGCGCTGATCGAGGCGCATGCGCATGACCTGGCCGCCGTCATCGTCGAACCGCTGCAACGGGTGCTGCTGCCCGAACCCGGCTTCCTGGAAGCGTTGCGCGAAGTCACGGCCCGCCTCGGCATCGTGCTGGTCTTCGACGAGATCGTCACCGGCTTTCGCATTGCGTGGGGCGGCGCGCAGGAAAAATATGGCGTGGTGCCCGACCTCGCCTGCTATGGCAAGGCGGTGAGCGGCGGCTATCCGCTGGCCGCCATTGCCGGAAGCGCCGACGTGATGGCCGTGCTCGACGCCCGCTCGCGGCCGCGCGCCGATGTGGTGTGGGCCACCAATACACTCAACGGCAATCCGGTGTGCGCCGCCGCGGGCTGCGCCGCGCTCGACGTGCTCTCGCAACCCGGCGTCTATACGCGCCTCGCCGCGGTCGGCGGGCGGCTGCGCCGCGGCATCGTCGCGGCCGCGGCGAAGCATGGCTTCGACGTGCAGGCGCCGGGCGAGGACGCGGTGTTCGGCATCCGCTTCACCAGCCGGCGGCCGTTGCGCTCGTGGATGGACCTCATCACCGCCGACAAGGATCTCGGGCACCGCTGGGCGCTCGAGTTGCTGCGGCGGGGCCTGCTCGTCAACCCCAACGAAAAATTCTATATCTCGATCATGCACAGCGATGCCGACATCGAGCACACGCTCGTGGTCGTCGACGATGCGTTTGCCGCGCTGCGCGCCACCGCCCCTGGTGCTTGACGCGGACGCGTGGCGCGCCCTACGCTTGAGGCGTGCTTGCGCATCCGCGTGGGCGCCTCGCCACAGGGCCAACCCACTCATGCCAACGCCAATGCTTCCTTCGTCCGCAACGCGGCGCGCGCTACTGCGTGCGCTGGCCGGCGCCGGTGCGCTGGGTCTCACGGGCGCGAGCCTCGGCGCCGTGCCGGCGGCAGCCGCGGCCGCGACGACGGCGGACTTCGCGCAGCTTGCCGCGGCGCTCACCGGCTTTCCCGCGCCCGGAGCCGACACCACGGCACGCATGTACAAGGCCTTCGCCACGCCGGCGCGCCGCGCGCAGCTTGCGGCGCTCACGCGCGTCGTTGCCACCACGGCGGCGGCCGACCTCGACGCCGCACTGAAGGCCGGCGGACTCAACGCGCTGGCCAACGAACTGACGGCCGCATGGTTTTCGGGTGTGGTCAACGGCGCCAAAGGCCAGCAGGTCGTGCTCTATACCGACGCGTATATATGGCGGGCGATGACTTTCAGCAAGCCGATGGGTGTCTGCGGCGGCGCGCTCGGCTACTGGTCGACGCCACCCGCCTGACGCCTTCCCGCGCGCGTTGCACATCCCTACCGACAAGGAGCCACGGTGGCCGCACTGGATGCAGATGTAGTGATCATTGGCGCCGGCATTGCCGGCGGCCTGGTGGCATCGAAGCTCGCCGCCACCGGCGTCAAGGTGCTGCTCCTCGAGGCCGGCCCGCGCATCGACCGCGGCACGGCGGTCGAGCAGTTCTACAACGCGCTCGTGAAGGTGCCCGAGTGCGCCTATCCCAACACCGCCTACGCACCGCATCCGCGCTCCGACCAGCCCGACGGCTATTACGTGCAGGTGGGCCCGCAGAAGTTCGCCAGTACCTATCTGCGGCAGGTCGGCGGCACCACGTGGCATTGGCTGGGCACGTGCCTGCGGCTGGTCCCCGACGATTTTCGCCTCGCCACGCGCTTCCAGCGCGGCGTGGACTGGCCGCTGGCCTATGCCGCGCTCGAGCCCTGGTACGGCGAAGCTGAAAACGAAATAGGCGTGGCCGGCGACTCCACCGACGACCTGGGTTCGCCGCGCTCCAAGCCCTACCCAATGCCGATGATTCCGCAATCCTATCTGGATGGCGAAATCGCCAAGGCCTTTGCGGGCACGCCCTACCAGGTGCGCAGCACGCCGCAGGGCCGCAATTCGATGGTGCGCGACGATCGTCCGCCGTGCTGCGGCAACAACAGCTGCATTCCGATCTGCCCGATAGCGGCCAAGTACGATGCCACGGTACACCTCGCGCGCGCCGAGGCTGCCGGCGCGAAGTTGATCGCGCAGGCGGTGGTCGATCGCATCGACATCGGCGCCGACGGCCGCGTGACCGGCGTGCGCTACAAGCGTCCCGACGGCTCCACCGCGCAGGTCACCGCCAAGGTGTTCGTGCTGGCCGCCCACGCCATCGAAATTCCCAAGTTGCTGCTGCTGTCGCAAGGACCGCGCGCGCCCAATGGCGTTGCCAACAGCAGCGACCAGGTCGGCCGCCATCTGATGGACCATCCGGTGCAACTGTCGTATGCGCTCGCGCCCAAGCCGGTCTGGCCTTACCGCGGGCCGTTGTCCACGTCCGGCGTGGAAAATACGCGCCTCGGCGACTGGCGCGCCACCAGGCCGTCGTTTCGCATCGAGGTCGGCAACGACGGCTGGTCGTGGCCCACCGGCGCGCCAATGGCCGACGCGCAGGCGCTGGCGGCCACCGGCTTGCGCGGCGTGCCATTGCAGCAGGCCCTCCTCGACCGCACCTCGCGCGAGATACGCTTCGGCACGCTCACCGAGCAGTTGCCCGATCCCGCCAATCGCATCGTTCCCGACTACGGCAAGCGCGACAAGCTGGGCATCCCGCGGCCGCGACTCACCTATCGCCTCGACGACTACACGCGCGCGGGCCTGGCCGAGGCGCGGCGCATTCACCAGGACGCGTTCGTCACGATGGGCGCGACCTCGATCACGCACAATCCCGACGACCAGTTCCAGGGCGCGGGCCACGTGATGGGCACGACGCGCATGGGTACGGACGCGAAGACTGCCGTGGTCGACGCCGACCTGCGCACGTTCGATCATCCCAATCTCTTCATCCAGGGCAGCGCGGTGTTTCCCACTGGCGGCGCGGCCAACCCCACGCTGACGATCGCCGCGCTGGCATTGCGCAGCGTGGATGCGATTCGCAAGTCGCTTACTTAGATGCCAACTCGGCACGGCGGTGCGCGGTGGAGCGCGGGCGCGGGGGCGTTGCTGCTCGCCGCCGTCGCGGCCGCGACGATCGCGTCGGCGCAACCGGCGCCCGCCTACGGCGACGCGCTGTACCAGCCGACGTTGCGCCAGCCCGGCAAGGATGTGATGTGGCTACCCACGCCCGAGGCGATGGTCACGCGCATGCTGGCGGCAGCGCGCACGACACGCGACGACATCGTGTACGACCTTGGCGCCGGCGAAGGGCGCATCCCGATTGCCGCGGCCCGCGAGTTCGGCGCGATGGCGGTGGGTATCGAGTACGACAAGGCGCTGGCGGCGCTGGCGGAGCGCAACGCCATCCGCGCCGGAGTCGCGGATCGCGTGCGCATCATTGCGGGCGACGTATTCAAGGAGGACTTCACGCGCGCCACGGTGGTCACGCTCTACCTGCTGCCCGAGCTCAATCACCAGTTGCGTCCGCAGCTGCTCGCGCTGCAACCCGGCACGCGCGTCGTGAGCTACATGTGGGACATGGGCGAGTGGGAGCCCGACGCAACGATTACCCAGGACCGCGACCAGGCGTTCCTGTGGACGGTACCGGCCCCCATTGCGGGCACCTGGACGGTACGCGATGCGGCGGGCAGGACGGTGGCGAGCCTTGCGCTCGCGCAGCAATTCCAGCGCGTGGGCGGCACGATCACGGTGGCCGGCAAGGCGCAGCCGCTGCTCGGCGC
>JBKJSU010000134.1:0-5008 GCA_046594415.1 Casimicrobiaceae bacterium
CTTGGCTTCGCCGCCTGGACCCAGGATGGCTACCGCCTCGAGATGCTGCTCGCGGCAGGCGTGGTGGGAACGACCGCCGCTATGATCGCGGCGGTGGTGCTGTTCGCGCAGATGCAACAGCAGCAAGCCGCAACGCGGGCAGTGGCCGGGCTCGAAGCGCGCGTGCGCGATATCGTCGGGGCGGCCATGGGCCCCATCATCACCGTGGACGAGAACCAGCGCATCATCCTGTTCAACGCCGCGGCCGAGAAGGCCTTTCGATGGCAACGCGACGACATCCTCGGCCAGCCACTCGACAGGCTCATTCCCGCACCGATGCGCGAGGCGCACCGGAACCACATCAGGCATTTCGGGGATGCCGGCACGACCTCGCGGCATTTCGGCAGGCAAACCGTACTTGCCGCGGTTCGCAGCGACGGCTCCGAATTTCCCATCGAAGCATCGATTTCGCAGCATGCGGAGGACCACAGGAAATTCTTCACCGCGATCCTGCGCGACATCACCGAGCGCCTGCAGACCGAGTCCTTGCTGGTGCGCAGCGAAGCGCGGCTGCAGGGCATCCTCGACTCCGCGATGGACTCGATTGTCATTGCCGATACGGACCAGAACATCGTGCTGTTCAATGCCGCCGCGGAGGCGATGTTCGGCTGCCCCCGCGATGCGGCCGTGGGCATGCCGCTGACGGCATTCATGCCCGAACGCGCGCGCGCCGGTCACCCGGCGCACGTACAGCACTTCGCGGACGAGGGCACGCCCTCGCGCCGGATGGGCGGCGTGCGCGCCGTCACAGGCAGGCGGCTCGACGACGGGCACGAGTTCCCGATCGATGCGTCGATTTCGCAGCTTACGGAGCGCGGTGCCAAGTTCTACACGGCCATCCTCCGCGACGTCACCGCGCAGGCCCAGGCGGAGGCCGCGCTGCGGCAGTCGAAAGAAGACCTGCAGCAGCTGTCGGCCGCGGCCGATGTCGCGCGCGAGCAGGAGAAGACTCGCATTGCCCGCGAGCTGCACGACGAGCTTGGACAGTCGCTGACCATGCTGCAGATGGACGTCGCCTGGTGCCGTGAAAAGATGCGGACGGCCGAGGCGCAGCTCGTCCAGCGGCTGGACCGGATGGCGACACTGCTGGGCGCGACGGTCGCGGCCTCCCGGCGGATTGCCGCTGAACTGCGCCCGCTGCTGCTCGACGACCTCGGCCTCATTCCCGCCGTAGAATGGCTGGTGGAGAATTTCATGCAACGGGCAGGCATCCCCTGCGAACTGGCCATCAGCAACCCCGGCATGCGGGTGCCGGACGCGCACTCAACCGCGGTGTTTCGCGTGGTACAGGAAGCGCTGACCAATATCGCCAAGCACGCGGACGCGCAGCACGTCGAGGTGGCGCTCGACCTCGATTCGACGGCGATCACCGTCAGCATCCGCGACGACGGCAAGGGCTTCGATCGCAACAGTCCAACCAGGGCCGGCTCATTCGGCCTCATCGGCCTGCGCGAGCGCGCCTACCTCCTCGGTGGCGAAGCCTCGATCACCAGCGAGCGTGGCAAGGGCACTGTGATCGAAGTGGTGTTGCCGATACCGCCGGAGGCGGTATAGCCATGATCCGGGTATTGATCGCCGACGACCACACCATCATGCGCGAGGGATTAAAGCAGCTGCTGCTTGCCGCCGGCGATCTCGACGTGGTGGGGGAGGCCCGCGATGGCACCGAAGTGCTGCAACAGGTGCGCACGCTCGACTTCGCGGTGCTGCTGCTCGACATGTCGATGCCCGGGCGCAGCGGCGTCGATCTCATCAAGCTGGTCAAGGCCGAGAAGCCGCGGTTGCGGGTGCTCGTTCTCAGCATGCACCAGGAACATCAGTACGCGGTGCGCGCGATCAAGGCCGGCGCCTCCGGTTACGTGACCAAGGAGAGCGCCTCGACCCTGCTGGTAGCGGCCATCCGCAAGGTGGCCGGGGGCGGCGCCTTCATCAGCGCCGAAGTTGCCGAGCAACTGGCGCTCGACGCGATGCCGCACAGCGATGGGCCGCCGCACACGATGCTCTCCGACCGGGAGTATCAGGTGTTCAATATGCTGGTGGCGGGCAAGTCGGTGACCGATATCGCGACGCAATTGAACCTGTCGGGCAAGACTGTCAGCACCCACAAGGCGCGGCTGATGGAAAAGCTGAACGTGGACAACGGCGCCGAATTGATCCATTACGCGCTGAAGCACCGGCTCATCGACGATGCCAGCGCGCAGCCCTGACCGGGACGCGGACGTAGGGGGCGCCCTACCCGCGCAGCGGCACGGCCCTACCCCGGAATCAGCACTGCCCTAGGGCCACGTTCAGGGGTGCCTGATCGACGGCCGCACCGGCCATGCGGATACTCGAACCCCATGCGCAAGGCCATCCGCACCCGTGTTTTCATCGTCGAGGATTCGCCCCCCATCCGGGAGCACCTGGTCGAGATGCTCGACGAAATTCCCGGCGTCGCCGTCGTCGGGTGCGCCGAGTCGCCCGATGAAGCCATCGCCGGCATCCTGCGCACCAACCCTGACTGCGTCGTCCTCGACTACCAGCTCATCGGCGGCACCGCCGTCGATGTCCTGCGCGGCGTCCACCCGGTGTCGCCGGCGACGGTGTTCCTGGTGCTGACCAACCACCCCATCCCGCAATATCGCCGCGTCTGTCTCGAAGCCGGGGCGAGCAGCTTCTTCGACAAGAGCCTCGAGTTCGGCAAGGTGCGCGATGCCATTGCCAATCTCGATCCGCTGCCGCACTGATGTGAACGTATGGACCGACGCGAAAGAGGGCCAGCCATGCCTGCCGCCACCCCGATGCAAGTTGAGAACCCGTCGTCACTGGGCCCGATAGCGAGCGTCAAGTCGAACCTGCGGGAGTTCGCCCGCAACTCGACGCCCTGCTCGCTGTGCAGCGCCAAGACCCACTGCATGCCGGGCGGGCTCGACCCTGGCGAGGTGCGCCTGTTCGATCCGCTCGTCACGCGGCGCATCCGGATGCACAAGGGCGACACGCTGTTCCGCGCCGGCGAAAAGTTCGCGGCGCTCTACGCGATCCGCTCGGGTTCCTGCAAGACCGTACTGCCCGGCGAGGATGGTCACTACCAGGTTGCCGGATACCACATGGCGGGCGATGTGCTGGGCACGGACGGCATCGCCACCGACACCCACGATTGCGAAGCGGTCGCCCTCGAGGACATGGAAGTCTGTGCCATCCCTTTCGATCGCATTGAGACGCTGGCCAGGCAAAACGCCCATTTCCAACGCAGCTTGACCCGTCTCCTGTCGAAGGAGATTGCCCGCGAGCGGCATTCGATGCTTCTGCTGGGCACGATGCAGGCCGACCAGCGGCTCGCGACCTTCCTGCTCGATCTCGCCCAGCGTTACCATGAACGCGGCTATTCGTCAGTCGAGTTCGTCCTGCGGATGACGCGGGAGGAAATCGGCAGCCACCTCGGGCTCAAGCTCGAGACGGTCAGCCGTCTGTTCTCCCGCTTCCACGAAGAAGGCCTGATCCAGGTCCATGGCCGCGTGGTCAAGGTGCTCGACCGCATTGCCTTGCGCAAGGTGGTGGGACACGAGCGCAGCGAATCGCCCGGAACTGGCGGCAGCGCAAAGTAAGCGCGCCGCCTCAGGCAGCGTGGAACACCGCGAAGTCGCGCCGCGGATCCTGCCAGCACTGGACGCGCCCGAACCCGGCGCCGCACAGCAGCGCCGTGAATTCGGCGGGCGAATATTTGTACGAATTCTCGGTGTGGATGCGTTCGCCTGCGGCAAACGGGCGTTCCGCGCCCGGCCACCGCACGCACTGATCGGTGCTCGCCTCCAGATGCATCTCGATGCGGCCGGCGGCCTCGTTGTAGAAGCCGCGATGCGCAAAGGCTTCCGGGCGGAAGTCGCTGCCCAGCACGCGGTTGACGTGATTGAGCACATTGCGATTGAACGCCGCGGTGACCCCCACCGCGTCGTCGTAGGCGGCGTCGAGCCGCGCCTTGTCCTTCTTGGTGTCCACGCCGATCAGAAGCCCGGAGCCGTCGCGGCCGGCGCAGTGCAGCTTGATGGCCTGCAGGAAGGACGCCGCCGCCGCCGGCGTGAAATTGCCGATCGACGAGCCGGGGTAGAAGAAGGTGACCGGGGCCGCGTCGAGATCCTGCACGAGATCGAGGCCGCTCGTGAAGTCGGCCACCACGCCCAGCATGTCGATCTCCGGAAAATCGGCCGCCATCTTCGCCAGTGAATTGGCGATTTCGGCGCCGGCGATGTCGACGGCGATGTAACGCAACGGCGCGAGATAGGGCAACCACGCGAGCGCCTTGCAGCAATCGCCTGCGCCAAGATCGACGAACTGATGGCCGCGGCCCACGGCATCGGCGATCGCATCGCGATGCTCGCTGAAGATTGCACGCTCGGTGCGGGTGGGGTAGTACTCCGGCAGCTCGCAGATCGCGCCGAACAGCGCGCAGCCCAGCGCATCGTAGAAATAGCGCGGTGGAATCGCCGCCGCTGGCGCCTGCAGCCCGGCGGCAAGCGCGAGGCGTTCGGCGGCCACGTCGCGGACCAGTCGTTCGACAATTCGGTAGCCCGGCATCCTGGAGTTCCGTGGTGGTTATACTTCGAGGCCGCGATCATAGCGCGAGCCCGTTCCGGCGCGCGTGGTGCGCCACCCCGCATCCAAGGAGCCTGTCCATGTCGAAGTCAACCTATTCGCGCACGTTGCGCGGCGCGCAGTGGGCGTTCCTGATCGGAACCGTCCTCGGCCTGAGCGCGCTCGCCTCGGCCCAAACCGTGCTCAAGGTATCGGCCATTCCCGACGAAGCGCCCACCGAGCTGCAGCGCAAGTTCGCCCCGCTGGGCAAGTATCTCGAAGCAAAGACAGGCGCCAAGGTGGAATTCACGCCAGTCACCGACTACGCCGCCACCGTCGAGGGCCTCGCCGGGAAGAAGCTCGATATGGTCTGGTACGGCGGCTTCACCTTTGTCCAGGCCAACCATCAAACCAATGGCGG
>JBKJSU010000279.1:0-11250 GCA_046594415.1 Casimicrobiaceae bacterium
CTCTTCACCGGCCGGGTGGGCATCGGCGAAGCCGCGCTCCTTGGCTGTTCGCTGGCCTGGGTCACCTACACGCTACTGGGCAAGAGCATCCTGCGTGGCTTGTCGCCGCTTGCCGCATCCACCTATGCGGCGCTCACGGGCACCGCGATGCTCGCCATCGCGGCTGCCGGCACCGGCAATCTGATCGTGCCGCAGGCGTCGTTGCAGGGCTGGGTCTCGCTCGTTTTCCTGGGCGTGTTCGGCACGGCCGTCGCATTCGTCTGGTTTTACGAGGGCGTGCAGGCCATCGGTCCGGCGCGCACGGCGGTGTTCATCAACCTGGTGCCGGTTGCCGCAGTGACCTTCGGCGTGCTGCTGCTGGGCGAGCCGCTCGAGTTGTCGATGCTCACCGGCGGCGCGCTCGTCATCCTCGGCGTGTTCATCATCAACCGGCCCGCGGTGTCATCGCCCGCGGCCACCGTGACGGCGTGAAGCCATGCTGCTGACCGAAGAACAGCAACTCGTGCGCGACACCATGCGCGCGTTTGCGCAGGAACAATTGGCCCCCAACGCCGCGCGCTGGGACCGCGAAGCGCACTTTCCGCGCGCGGAGCTTAAGGCGCTTGGCGAACTGGGCGCGATGGGCATGGTCGTGCCCGAGGCGTGGGGCGGCGCGGCGATGGACTACGTGTCGCTGGCGGTGGCGCTGGAAGAAATCGCGGCCGGCGATGGCGCGACGTCGACCATCGTCAGCGTACAGAATTCGGTGGTGTGCGGACCGCTCAATGCCTTCGGCACTGACGCGCAAAAGGAGCGCTACCTGAAACCGCTGGCGCGCGGCGAGTGGTTGGGCTGCTTCTGCCTGACCGAACCGCAGGCGGGTTCGGATGCTGCGGCGCTGGCCACGCGCGCCGACAGGCGCGGCGATCGCTATGTGCTGAATGGCGTCAAGCAGTTCATCACCACCGGCAAGAACGCGGATGTGGCCATCGTGTTCGCCGTCACCGACAAGAACGCGGGCAAGAAGGGCATCTCCGGATTCATTGTCGATACACGCACGCCCGGCTTCGTGGTGGCAAGCGTGGAACAGAAGCTCGGGCAGCATGCGTCCGATACGGCGCAGATCGCGTTCGAGAATTGCGAGGTGCCGGCCACCAACCTGCTCGGCGCGGAGGGCGCCGGTTACCGCATTGCGCTGGCCAACCTCGAGGCAGGACGCATCGGCATTGCCGCGCAGGCGCTGGGCATGGCGCGCGCCGCGTTCGACGCCGCACTGGCCTACGCGCGGGAGCGGCAGAGTTTCGGCAAGGCGATCGCCGACCACCAGGCGGTGGGCTTCAGGCTGGCCGACATGGCGCTGGAAATCGAGGCGGCGCGGCAGCTGATCTGGCACGCGGCGTCGTTGCGCGATGCGGGAATGCCGTGCCTCAAGGAGGCGTCGATGGCGAAGCTCTTCGCCTCCGAGATGGCCGAACGGGTGTGCTCGGCAGCGATCCAGATCCACGGCGGCTATGGCTACGTGGCCGATTTCCCCGTCGAACGCATCTACCGCGACGTGCGCGTGTGCCAGATCTACGAAGGCACCAGCGACATCCAGCGGATGGTGATCGCGCGGGCGCTGACCGCCTGAGTCGACATTTCGGAGCCATTGGATGAACCCTGCACCCCTCGATTTCTATTTCGATTTTTCGTCGCCCTACGGTTACTTTGCGGCGCAGAAGATCGATGCACTGGCCGCGAAGCATGGACGCACGGTCGACTGGCGGCCGATCCTGCTCGGCGCGATCTTTCGCTCCACCGGCGGCGCGCCGCTGACGGACGTGCCGCTGAAGGGGCCCTACTCGCGGCGTGACTTCGATCGCAGCGCGCGTTTCCACGACATTCCCGATTTTCACATGCCCGCGGTGTTTCCGATTGCATCGCAGGCGCCTGCGCGCATCGTCCTTTGGGCCAAGGCGCTCAATCCGGCAGATGGCGCGCGCGTGGCCAAGGCGCTGTATCGCGCGTACTTTGTCGACGGGCGGGACATTTCCGATCCCGATGAAGCCGCCGCGGTGGCCGGCGCGGCCGGGTTCGATGTCGCCGCGGCGCGCGCTGCCATCGACGATCCGGCCATCAAGGACGCGTTGAAGGCCGAGGTCAATGCGGCACTTGCGGCCGGCGTGTTTGGTTCGCCATTCATCGTCGTTGATGGCGAGCCGTTCTGGGGCCTCGATCGCTTCGACCAGATCGATTGCTGGCTCACCACCGGCGGCTTCTGAGGGAGCGGTGAATCGGGATGGCGGAATACACGCTGCATTGCTTCGCCCAGTCCGGCAATGCCTACAAGGCGGCGCTGGCGCTTGAACTCGCCGGCGCTGACTGGAGTCCTCGCTTCGTCGACTACTTCGGCGGCGAGACGCGCACGCCGGCGTATCGCCAATGCAACGTTATGGGCGAAGTGCCGGTGCTGGAACACCAGGGACTCGTGCTGTCGCAGTCGGGCGTCATCCTCGAATACCTTGCCGGCACAGTGGGCATGTTCGGACCGCGCGATGCCGCCGAGCGCCGCGAGATCCTGCGCTGGATCCTGTTCGACAACCACAAGTTGACAAGCTACACGGCGACGTATCGGTTCATGCGTGCATTTGTGGGCGCACCCGAGCCCGCGGTGCTGGCCGAATTCCGCAAGCGCGCGGAAGCGGCCTGGCGCATCGTCGATGCGCATCTGGCCACCCGCACGTTCATCGTCGGCGAGCGCCTGACCATTGCCGACCTGTCGATGTGCGGCTACCTGTACTTTGCCGACGAGTTCAGTGAAGACTGGTCCACCTATTCCGCATTGCGCGAGTGGCTGGCCCGCATCGCCGCCACGCCCCGTTGGCAACACCCTTATGCGCTGATGCCCGGACACCCGCGTCCGGCGGCAGCGTGAGGCCACGACCATGCCCGTGATCGAGTCGAAACTCAATGTCCGCGATGCCGCCTTTGCGCAGAATCACGACGCGATGGCGGCGCTGGTGGCCGACCTGAAGGCCAAGCTCGCCACAATCGAGGAGGGCGGCGGCAAGGTGGCGCGCGACCGGCATACGGCGCGCGGCAAGCTGCTGCCGCGCGAGCGCGTGCGCACGCTGCTCGATCCGGGCAGCCCGTTTCTCGAATTCTCGGCGCTGGCCGCGTACGCCATGTACGACGACAACATCGCGGGCGCGGGCATCATCACCGGCATCGGCCGCGTGGCCGGGCGCGAATGCGTGATCGTCTGCAACGATGCCACGGTGAAGGGCGGCACGTATTACCCGCTCACCGTCAAGAAACACCTGCGCGCGCAGGACATCGCCCGCGACAACGGCCTGCCTTGCATCTACCTGGTCGACTCCGGGGGCGCCAACCTGCCCAACCAGTTCGATGTGTTTCCCGACCGCGATCACTTCGGCCGGATCTTCTACAACCAGGCCACGATGTCGGCGCAGGGCATTCCGCAGATCGCCGTGGTGATGGGCTCGTGCACCGCGGGCGGTGCGTATGTGCCGGCGATGTCGGACGAGTCGATCATCGTCAAGAACCAGGCGACGATCTTCCTGGCCGGGCCGCCGCTGGTGAAGGCGGCCACCGGGGAGGTCGTCAGCGCCGAGGAGCTGGGCGGCGCAGATGTGCATACGCGGGTTTCCGGCGTGGCCGACCATTTCGCGCTGAACGATCATCATGCGCTGGCCATTGCGCGCAACATCGTCGGCAACCTGAACCGCGTGAAGCAGGTGACGCTGGCGGTGGAGCCGTCGGTCGAGCCGCTGTACGACCCGGAGGAACTCTACGGCGTCATCCAGGCCGACATCAAGAAGCCCTACGACGTGCGCGAGGTGATCGCGCGGATCGTCGACGGCAGCGTGTTCGACGAGTTCAAGGCGCGCTACGGCACCACACTCGTCACCGGTTTTGCGCGCATCTGGGGCTATCCGGTGGGCATCGTCGCCAACAACGGGGTGCTGTACTCCGAGTCGGCCTTGAAAGGCGCGCACTTCATCGAGCTGTGCGCACAGCGCGGTATTCCGCTCATCTTCCTGCAGAACATCACCGGATTCATGGTCGGCCAGAAATACGAGTCCGGCGGCATTGCCAAGGACGGCGCCAAGATGGTGACGGCCGTGTCCTGCGCACAGGTGCCCAAGTTCACGGTGATCATCGGGGGCAGCTACGGCGCGGGCAACTACGGCATGTGCGGGCGGGCGTTCAATCCGCGCTTTCTGTGGATGTGGCCGAACGCGCGAATCTGCGTGATGGGCCCCGAGCAGGCCGCCAGCGTGCTGGCCACCGTGAAGCGCGATGCGATCGAAAAGGCGGGCAAGGACTGGAGCGCGGCGGACGAGGAAGCGTTCAAGACGACGGTGCGCGACAAACTCACCGCGGAGGCGCACCCGTATTTCGCGTCGGCACGGCTGTGGGACGACGGGGTCATCGATCCTGCCGACACCCGGCGCGTGCTGGGGCTCGCCATCTCGGCCTCGCTCAATCGTCCCATCGAGCCGACGAAATTCGGCGTATTCCGGATGTGACTTTGCGCATGATTTACGAAACTCCGGAACACGCGCTTCTGCGCGACCAGGTCGCGCGCTTCATCGCCACCGAAGTCGAGCCGCACGCGGCGCGGTGGGAGGAAGCGGGCGCGACACCGCGCGAGGTGCTGCGCAAGCTGGGCGCGATCGGGCTGCTGGGCCTGATGGTCGATCCCGCCCATGGTGGCGCCGGCACGGATGCGCTCACCAACCTCGTCTTTGCCGAGGCGCTATCGCAGTCCACGTTCGGCGGATTCATCATCACCGTACTCGTGCACACCGATATGGCGTCGCCGCACCTGACGCACGCCGGGTCGGCCGAGCAGCAGGCCCGCTATCTTCCCGGCGTCTGTAGCGGCGAAACGATCACCGCGGTGGCCGTGACCGAGCCCGGGGCGGGCTCCGATGTCGCGGGCCTGCGCACGCGGGCCCGCCGCGACGGCGACCACTGGGTCATCGACGGTACCAAGATGTTCATCACCAACGGCGTGCATGCCGATCTTGTCATAGTCGCGGCGCGCACCGACGGTGCGGCCAAGGGTTCGCGCGGCATTTCGCTGTTCGCAGTCGAGCGCGGCACGCCGGGATTCACCGTGGGTCGGGCGCTCGACAAGTCGGGCTGGCGATCGTCGGACACCGCGGAATTGATCTTTGCCGATTGCCGGGTGCCGGCCACTGCGCTGCTGGGCGTCGAAAATGCGGGTTTCTACGCGATCATGCGCAACTTCCAGCGTGAACGCCTGGCACTGGCCGCGATGGCGGTGGGTCACGCCACGGTCGCGTTGCGGCTGGCGCTGGAGCACGTGCGGCAGCGGCAGGCCTTCGGCGGCACGCTGTGGGATCGCGAGACGATCCGCCAGCGTCTCGCGATGCTGGACGCAAAGACGCAGGCGGCCCGCGCGTTCATGTACCACTGCGCGTGGCTGGTGACCAAAGAGCGCGATTGCGTCAAGGAAATCTCGCAGTTGAAGGCGCTCACCGGCGAGCTGGCCAACGAGGTCGTCCACGCCTGCCAGCAGTTTCACGGCGGGATGGGCTATATTCGTGAAACGGCCATCGAGCGGCTATGGCGCGACGCCCGCATCCTCGCCATCGGCGGCGGCGCCACCGAAGTGATGCTCGAAGAAGCCGCCAAGCGGATGTGACCCGCACCCATACGGATACCCACCATGGCCCGCAAGAAATCACCCACGCCCGGTTACGAAACGCTGGCGGTCGCGCTGCAACATGGCGTGGGTGTCGTCACGCTCAATCGGCCGGACCTGCACAACGCCTTCAACGAGACGTTGATCGCCGAACTCACTGAGGTGCTCAATGTCCTCGATGCCGACGATGCGGTGCGCGCGGTCGTCCTGGCCGGCAACGGCAAGAGCTTCTGCGCCGGCGCGGACCTGAACTGGATGAAGAAGATGGCGGGCTACGGTCCCGCCGAAAATCTTGCCGACGCACAGGCGCTGGCGCTGATGCTGCGCACGTTGAACGGCTTGTCGAAACCCACGGTGGCGCGTGTCCAGGGCGCGGCTTACGGCGGCGGCGTGGGACTGACGGCCTGCTGCGACATTGCCATCGCCGCGATCGAGGCATCGTTCGCCCTGTCCGAGGCCAGGCTGGGGCTGATTCCCGCCACTATCTCGCCGTATGTCATCGAGGCCATCGGCGCGCGGCAGGCGCGCCGCTACTTCCTGACCGGCGAGCGCTTCGATGCCGCCGAGGCGTACCGCATCGGCCTCGTGCACGACATCGTGCCGATCGCGGAACTGGACGATCGCGTCAACGAAGTGCTGGGCCAGCTGATGCTGGCCGGGCCGCGGGCGCAACTGGAGTGCAAGGCGCTGATTCGCGGCGTCGCGCATCGTCCGATCGATGCAGCGGTCATCGGCGGCACCGCCGAGCACATCGCTGCCGTACGCGCATCGGCCGAAGGCAGGGAAGGTGTCGCGGCCTTTCTCGACAAGCGCGCGGCCTCGTGGGTACCGGCGGCGCTCCTTAAAACGCCATGACGCCGGTCCTCGCGCACCTCGACACGTTGCAGTTGGTCGCGCTTGCCGCGGCGGTCGGCTGGGCGAGCGGCTTGCGTCTCTACGCGGTGCTGTTCATCCTTGGTGGACTTGGCTTCCTCGGCATGGTCGACCTGCCGGCGGGGCTGGCCACGCTCGCGCATCCGTTCGTGCTCGCGGCGTCGGGCTTCATGTGCTTGGTCGAGTTCTTTGCCGACAAGATTCCGGGCGTGGACTCGGCGTGGGACGTGGTGCAGACCTTCATCCGCATTCCGGCCGGCGCCGCGCTCGCAGCAAGCGTGTTCGGCGATGCGTCGTCGGCCACAATGCTGGCGGCCGCGATCCTCGGCGGCACGCTGGCGGCAGGCAGCCATCTCGCCAAGACTGGCAGCCGCGCGTTGATCAACACGTCGCCCGAGCCGTTCTCGAACTGGGCGGCATCGTTCGGTGAGGAAGTCGCCGTCGGCACCGTGCTGTGGCTGGCGTTCGCCCACCCCGTCGCGGCGCTGGTCGTGCTTGCGCTGCTGGTGGTGTTCATGCTCTGGCTCATCCCGAAAGTGTGGCGGAGGATCCGCCGCGTCATCAACCGGATCTCGGGCTGGTTCGACGCGTCATCCCACCGCCCGACGCCCTAGCACCGCCACCACAGACACCATGTTCACGAAAATACTGATTGCCAACCGTGGCGAGATCGCCTGCCGCGTCGCGCGCACCGCACGGCGAATGGGCATTCGCACGGTTGCCGTCTTTTCGGATGCGGACGCCGACGCGCTGCATGTGGTGACGTGCGACGAGGCCGTCCGCTTGGGTCCGGCGGCGCCGCGGGAGAGCTACCTGAACGGCGCCGCCATCATCGCCATCGCGTTGCGCACTGGCGCGCAGGCCATTCATCCCGGCTACGGCTTCCTGTCGGAAAACGAGGATTTCGCCACTGCCTGCGCCGCGGCCGGCCTGGTGTTCATCGGGCCGCCACCCGCTGCCATCGCGGCGATGGGGTCGAAGTCCGCGGCCAAGAACATCATGGGCGCGGCCAGCGTGCCGCTGGTGCCGGGCTATCACGGCGATGCCCAGGACCCCGCGCTGCTGGCGCGCGAAGCGGAGGCCATCGGTTTTCCCGTGTTGATCAAGGCTACCGCCGGCGGTGGCGGCAAAGGCATGAAGATCGTCACCGCGGCCGGTGAATTCGCCGCTGCGCTCGCCTCTGCGCGACGCGAAGCGAAGGCCTCCTTCGGCGATGACCGGGTGCTGATCGAGCGCTACCTGACCTCGCCGCGGCACATCGAGATCCAGGTGTTCGCCGATACCCAGGGCAATGCCGTCTACCTCTTCGAGCGCGACTGCTCGGTGCAGCGCCGTCACCAGAAGGTGCTGGAAGAGGCGCCGGCGCCGGGCATGACCGCGCAGCGCCGCAGCGCGATGGGCGATGCGGCCGTCGCCGCCGCCAAGGCCATCGGCTATGTCGGCGCGGGCACCGTCGAGTTCATCGCCGAGCAGGACGGCCGCTTCTATTTCATGGAGATGAACACGCGGCTGCAGGTCGAGCATCCGGTCACCGAGATGATCACCGGGCAGGACCTCGTCGAATGGCAATTGCGCGTGGCTGCGGGCGAGCCGTTGCCGCTGCGGCAGGACCAGTTGACGATCAACGGCCACGCGCTCGAGGCGCGGCTGTACGCCGAGGACCCCGAGCGCGGGTTCCTGCCGTCGATCGGCACGCTGTCGCACTGGCGCATGCCCGCGGCATCCGATCGCGTGCGTGTGGATACCGGCGTGGGTGCGGGCGACGACGTGTCCCCGTTTTACGACCCGATGCTGGCCAAGCTCATCGTCTGGGGTGAAGACCGCGCCGCGGCCTGCGCGGAAATGTTGCGGGCGCTGGCGCAATGTGAAGTCGTGGGCGTGGCCACCAACATCGCCTTTCTCGAGCGGGTCGTCGCGCACGACGCATTTGCAAGCGCCCGCATCGATACCGGCCTCATTGAAAAATATCGTGACGCGCTGTTTCCGCCGCCATCGGCAACACCTGATGCGGCATTGCTCGCCGCTACCGTCGCCGAATATGAAGGATTGGCGCTGGATGCCGCCGCCGCGGCGCGGGCGTCCGGTGACCCCAACTCACCGTGGCACGTCCGCGATGCCTGGTGGCTCGGCATGGCCACGCATGCAATCGCCATGACCTTCGCGGACGGCGATGCGCGCACCCGCGTCGAGGTCAGGCCGCGCGGCGAGCATCAACTCGATGTAGCCTTCCCGGGACGTTCGATTGCGGTCAGCTACAGCCACGCCGACGATCGGCTCCACATCGTCGCCGACGACGTAGCGTTCGAGGCAACGGTGATCGCCGACAACGATGACCGGTACGTCTTCGCGCCCGAGGCGCGGCGGCACCTGCGCTTCATCGACTTGCTCGCCCATGCCGCCGAGGATGACGAGCATGGGGGACACCTGACCGCGCCGATGTCGGGCGCCGTGGTCGCGGTGATGGTCGAAGTCGGCGCCAAGGTGGCCAAGGGCGCGCCGCTGATGGTGCTCGAAGCGATGAAGATGGAGCACACGATCGTCGCGCCCGCCGACGGCATCGTGGCGGCGGTCCACTTCGGGGTGGGCGACCGCGTCGCCGAAGGCGCGGATCTGGTCGACTTGGAAGACGCATGACCGCGGTCGGCCACCCTCCGTTGCGTGTGGTCGTCACGCTGTCCGCTGCCGAAGCGCAGCCATGGATGGACCTCTTCCGCCAAGCGCTCCCGGACGCAGAAGTCGAGCGGCGCGAGCCCGGGCAGCCGGCGCATGAGGCCGAGCCGACGGCGGATTACGTCGTGCTGGCCGAGCCTTGCCGCACCGTGTTCGACGCGCAGCGCACGCCCAAGGCAGTATTCACGGCGAGCGCGGGTGTTGGCCATCTGCTGCGTCTGCCCAACCTGCCGCGCGACGTGCCCGTGTCGCGCCTGGAGGATGCGGGCATGGCGCAGCCGATGGCCAGCTACGTGCTCGCGGCCGCACTTCGCTTTCTGTTGCGACTCGACACCTACGCGTCGCAACAGCGCGCCGGCCGTTGGGAACAGCACGAACTGCGCACGCCGGCTTCGGTCCGTGTTGCGGTGCTTGGTCTCGGCGTCATCGGCGGCGCGATCGCGCGCGCGCTTGCCGCGCAGGGCTTCGCGGTGCGCGGCTACGCGGCGAGCCCGAAGAGCATCGCCGGCGTCGGCTGTTTCGCCGGCCGGGACCAACTCGCTGCATGCCTCGACGGCGTCGACTTCCTGGTGAACGCGCTGCCGCTCACGCCGGCGACGGCGGCGCTCCTCGATGCGCGGATGCTGGGCCTGCTCGCCGACGGCGCGCACGTGGTCAACGTCGGCCGCAGTGCCACCCTGGTGGAGGCCGACCTGCTGGCGCTGCTCGACAGTGGCAAGCTTGCGGGCGCAACGCTCGATGTGTTCGCGCCGGAACCGCTGGCCTCCGCGCATCCATTCTGGAGCCATCCGCGGGTCACCGTCACGCCGCACGTATCGGGACTGACCGTTCCGGAAGATGCCGTCGCCCAGATCGCCACGAAGATCGCCAAGCTCGAGCGCGGCGAGCCGGTGACGGGCCTGGTCGATTGGACGCGAGGTTACTGATGCCATTGCCGACAAAGGTACGACTGGTGGAAGTGGGACCGCGCGACGGCCTGCAGAACGAGAAGGCGCAGGTGCCCACCGACGTCAAGGTCAGGCTCATCGACATGTTGACGGATGCCGGCTTTCCGGCCATCGAGGCAACGTCGTTCGTCTCGCCGAAGTGGGTGCCGCAGATGGCGGACGCGTCCGCAGTGATGGCGCGGATCCGGCGCAAGGCCGACGTGCGCTATCCGGTGCTCACGCCGAACCTGCGCGGCTTCGAGGCGGCCTTCGCGGCGGGCGCCGACGAGGTTGCAGTATTCGTCGCGGCTTCCGAAACGTTTTCGCAGAAGAACATCAACTGCAGCATCGCCGAGAGCCTGCTGCGCGCCGAGCCGGTATTCGCCGCGGCGGCCGCCCAGGGTGTCCGCGTGCGCGGCTATATTTCGTGCGTGCTGGGCTGTCCCTTCGAGGGCCAGGTGGCGGCGGAGCGCGTGGCCGACGTGGCGGCCGTGCTGTGGAAGCTCGGCGCCTATGAGGTTTCGCTGGGCGACACCATCGGCACCGGCACGGCTGGCGCCACGCAGTCGTTGATCAATGCGTGCGCCGCCCGGGTTCCGGTGATCGCGCTCGCCGGACACTTTCACGATACCTACGGCCAAGCGCTCACCAACCTCTACGCCGCGATGGAGCTAGGCGTGGCCACGTTCGACTGCTCGGTCGCCGGTCTCGGCGGGTGTCCCTATGCGAAGGGTGCCACCGGCAACGTCGCCAGCGAGGACGTTGTCTACCTGCTGGACGGGCTCCACATCGACACCGGCGTCGACATGGCGCGGCTGCGGCGCGCCGGCCAATACATTTCCGAATGCCTGCAGCGTCCCACCCTGTCGCGCGCCGCGCGCGCTCTCGATGCCCGCAACCCGCTGGTTGCCTGACCCCACGCAAAGCCCGCCACGATGACCCGCCCCGTTCACGGCAATGCCGTGCCGTCACCTTGCATCAGCATCTGCGCGATCGACCAGGTAACGGGCCTGTGCGCCGGTTGCCTGCGCACGCTGGACGAGATCGCCGTCTGGAGCGTTCTCGACGACCACGAGAAGCGCGCCGTCTGGGCCGAGCTCGATGCGCGGCGCGCGGCAGCGACCC
>JBKJSU010000471.1:0-6175 GCA_046594415.1 Casimicrobiaceae bacterium
GTGGCGGGCCACGAGGCGTCCCACTGCGCGACGTTGACCGCGCTGGCGTCGATGTCGGCGCTGACGAGCGGCACCGCCGCGAAAGGCGTGGCCACAATGCGCGCGGCAACCTTCGCGTCGCGCAGGGTGCCGCGCGCATCGAGATCCAGGCGCTCGAGCGGTCCCGCGACCTTGACCGTCGCGAGTCCGCCCTTCCAATCGCCGTCGCCGGCGAACTCCAGGTCGCCGCGCAACGGGAACGGCGCCAGGGCGCCGACTTCGACGCCCCCGGTCAGCGTGCCGTCGGGCGTGACGAAGCGCAGGTTGGCCAGCCGGTGCGAAGTGGCGCCACCGGCATAGCTGAACGCGATCCCGGTCAGGGCGCCGCTGCCTTTCGGCGTTGTCCACGCAAGGCTCTGGACGCCAACGTTGCGGATATTGACCTCAAGCGGCAGCGCCAGTGTTGCCGGCAGTCCGGACGATGATTCCGCGTTGCGGACGGTGAACGCAATGTGCCTCGCCGCGAGGCCCGCGACGGTGAACCGCCGCGAAATGAGATCGATGGGACTCCACGCCATCGACACCTCGCGTGCCGCGATGTCGACATCGTCGCCGTGCCACTCGATTTGCGCGATCTGGACGATCGACAACAGCGAACCTTCGGCGCCATCGATCGTGAGCCGGCCTTCGCTGGCCGCCGTGGCGCGCCCCAGCACAAAGCGCAGCGCGCTTTCGCTGCCCAGCCACGCATAGCCGGCGGCGCCGGCCAGCACCAGCGCCAGCGCGAGTCCCGCCAGCACGCGCGGCCAGCGGCGGCGTCGCTTCGGCGTGGTCGCCGCGATGTCGATAGCGTCGTCTGTCGCCATCAGAACGCGAGGCCCACGGAGAAGTGCATGCGCACGCTCGCGGTTTCCTGGCCGTAGGCAAGGTCGAGGCGGAACGGGCCGATCGGCGTGCGCAGCCGTGCGCCGATGCCGTAACCAACCGCCGGATGCGTCATGGACGTCGAATCGGTCGCGTTGCCGGCGTCGATGAATGCGGCAGCGCCCCATGACGGCGTGATCCAGTGCACAGCCTCCACGCTGGCCACTGTGTAGTAGCGGCCGCCGACAACCGCGTCGCCCAGCGGGACGCCCAAACTGTCGAACGCGTAGCCACGCACCGTGGTGTCGCCGCCGGTGCGGAACAGGAAATTCGACGGGATGCCGTCGCGCGACCTGGCGAGCACCGCGCCGGCCTCCATCCGCGCCGACAGCGTGTTGGACTTCGACAGCGGATACCACGCCACGGCGCGGCCGATGACGCGCGCAAAACGCTCCGTCGACGCGCCGGGAATCCCGCCGCCCAGATGCGCGGTGGCCATCCAGCCGCGCGTGGGTTCGAGCAGGTTGTCGACGTTGCGCCACGTGTACTCGCCGTCGATATACAGCGCATGCGAATACGCGTTGGGATAGCCCGACGGGGTCTGCTCGTCGTTGTAGAAGCCGATGCCGAAGGCCGGCGTGCGCCGCTCGTCGAGGCCGCGGCGGCGCATCGTGACCGACGACGTCTTCGTCACCAGGTTCTCGATGTCGGTGCCCCGCAGTTGCGCGCCCCAGGTGTCGATCCAACCTCCCACGGTGGGCGGGCGCACCAGGCGCAGGCTCGCTTCCTGGATCTTCGACTCGATGCGCGCGTCCGCGTAGAACTGCAGGCCCGTGCCGCGGGTATCGAGATTGGCGTAGTTGGCGCTGATCCGGTATTGCGTGTCGGTCGAGTAGCCGAAGCCCGCTTCCAGCCGTCGCGGAGGGGCCTCGATGAACGACAGCGTCACCGTGGCGGCCTCCGCCTGCGCCGGATCGGGGTCGATGGCGGCCTGGACGCTGGCGAAGTAACCGGAGGCGAGCAGCCGCCGGATAAAGTCGTCGAGCGACTGTTCGCTGTACAGACTGCCGGGCTCGATCGACGAAAAATTCTGCACCATCCCGGCCGAATACCGGTCGAGGCCGCGAAACTCGACGTGCCCGAAGCGGAAGGCGGGGCCACTATCCAGCACGACCGCTAACGCCGCGCTGTGCTCGAGGGGATCGACGCGCGCCTCGCTTTCGACCATGCGCGCCGCCGCGTAGGCGTTGGCGGCCAGCGTGGCAACGGCGGCCCCCTTGGCGGCGGTCCAGGCCCGCTGGCGGAATGCCTCGCCGACCGGCAGCAGCCACTGGTCGCGCAGGCGCTGGATGATCGCCTTGCCGTGGTCGGTTTCCGTCGCGGCCCCGTTGACGTTGATGCGAACGGCACTGATCTCCGTGGGCACGCCGGGAACGACGGTAAGCGTGACCTGCACCGGTTTCTCCGTGCGATTCACGGCAACGTCGACCTTGGCCGAGAAGAAGCCCTGTGTCGCCGCGGCCTCGCTGGCCTGCGGCACGGCCTGCTTGGCCAGCCGGTCGAAGAGGTCCTCGGTCATGTCCGCGAAGCCCTGCCAGCGGATCAAGTCGACGGCGCTGTTGACGGCGGCCGCGACGTTGGGCGGCGCGACGACCGTTACGGCGTATTGGACGGCCGCGTCCGCCCGCAGGGGCGTCGGCGCGGCGGCAGGAACGACGGGCGTCTGGGCGTCAGCGAATGACGGAAGGGCGGCTGAGGCCGCCAACGTCAGCGCGAGCCAGCATGCGCACGCCGAAAGCGTTGGAAGCACACGTGGAAGCACAGCCGGGATTATCGCCGAGTCGGGCAACCAGCACGTCGGAAGGCGGCACATGCAGCCAGGAATAGCGGGACAGGTCGTTGTAATCGTAGGGGCTGGGGACTTCCCACAGCGGTTCCACCGGGCGCCCGCGCGGCAGGATCGGCAGGCGCGGATTCGAGTAGTCGATGGCATTGTCCGTCGTCTGCCCTTTCTGCAGGAAGTAGATGGGATTGCCGTTGTAGTCGAACTTGGTCGCGCAGCCGGCCAGCAGCGCAAGCGCGCCGGCGGCCAGGGCGAAACGCAGCGACCCGCGATAAATGGCACGCATCCTGCACTCCCTTCAGACGGTCAGAACCGGTGGCGCAGCGCCAACGCCGGTGCGGTCTTGTAATCCTGGGCGACGACCTCGTCCCCGTTGGGATTGTTCACCGTGAGCTTGCCGTTGACAAGGGCGATCGCGTAGAAATCGAGGCGGGTCTGCTTGCTGAAGTCGTGGCTGATGCGCAGGAACAACGGAATGGCGGTCTGCTCGCCGATCCCGCCCGGTACCCGTGCCTTCGCCGTTCAGGCGCAAGACCGTGGACCGGTAGGCGCCGCCGACGCCGACGCCGAGGGTGAGCGTCGGCGAGAACACCTTGGACGCGATGACCACCGCGCCCTAGATCTGCGCATCGCCGATGCGTTGCGCGCTAGCGCGGCAATGTTCACCAAATCAGCAGAAACCGACCTTTTATCCACGCGGATCGAACGTTCGTTCTCTGGTGGGAGAAGGCCGTCTCTACACCTCTTAACTCACTTCCGCTTTGAGTGCTAAGTATCTATTTATGCTGATAAAAGAGTTTTGTTGCAAATTCAACGCTAAGTCATTGTTCGCAAACCGGAAAACCGTTGACCGGGTTCAATCTTCACGCGTATAGTTCCGCCAAGTGGTAAAAAGTGGGTAAAAGTGGGGTAACCGGCTTTGCGCCAATCAATCGGCGATACCGGGAACCCTACCGGAAACGCCAGGCGAATGAGGAGAACGGGCAGTGGCGGAAATGGGCAACGCGGGAGCAACGCCAGCCGGTGGCGGCAGTGCGGGACCGGCGCCTGCAGTGTTTCGCGGCGTCACCCAGCTCGTACTCGACGCCAAGGGGCGGCTGGTCGTGCCCACCCGCCATCGCGATGGCCTCGCGCCTTCCGGCGACGGCCGGCTCGTTCTCACCGCCGACCCTTCGCGCTGCCTCCTCCTGTATCCGCTCGCGGCGTGGGAACCGATCCAGGCGCGCCTGATGGCGCTGTCATCGTTCAACGAGCAGATTCGCGGCCTGCAGCGGCTGCTCGTCGGCCATGCCGACGACGTGGAGATCGACGCGGCGGGTCGCATCCTCGTGCCACCGGCGCTGCGCCGCTATGCCGCGCTCGACAAGCATGTCGTCCTGGTGGGCCAGGGCCAGAAATTCGAACTGTGGGACGAGGCGCGCTGGCAGGCGCAAACCGCCCAGGCGATTGCGTTCCCTGCCAACGGGTTGCCGCCCGAGCTCGACGGCTTCTCGCTCTGATGAACAACGGCACCCACATCCCCGTCCTGCTCGAAGAAGCCGTGGCGGCGCTGGCGGTCAAGCCCGACGGCGTCTACGTCGACGCCACCTTCGGCCGCGGCGGCCACACCCGCGCCATCCTCGCGCAGCTGGCCGCCTCCGGCCGGCTCATCGCGCTCGACCGCGATCCGGCCGCCGAAGCGGCGGGCCGCGAG
The DNA here is from genome assembly GCA_046594415.1 of Casimicrobiaceae bacterium. Lineage (GTDB taxonomy): Bacteria > Pseudomonadota > Gammaproteobacteria > Burkholderiales > Casimicrobiaceae > VBCG01. The sequence goes on from JBKJSU010000471.1 coordinate 4,380, forward strand.
CTCGCCGCCCACGAACCCCGGTTTTCGTTTCACCGCGCGTGGTTCTCGGAATTGCCCGACGTCATCAGCGCATTGGCGCCTGCGCAGGTGGATGGCGTGCTGCTCGATCTTGGCATCTCCTCGCCGCAGATCGACGATGCGCAGCGCGGTTTCTCGTTTCGCCACGACGGTCCGCTCGATATGCGGATGGATCCGTCGCGCGGCGAATCCGCTGCCGAGTTCGTGGCCCGCGCCACGCCGCGTGAACTGATGGAGGTCATTCGCGATTATGGTGAAGAACGGTTTGCTCAATCGATTGCAAGAGCAATTGCGGCGGCGCGCACGCGCGATCCCATCCTACGGACACGCCAGCTCGCGCACATCGTGGCCGAAGCCCTCGGCGCGCGCGCGCGGCGTGATTGGAGTCAGGATCCGGCCACGCGCACGTTCCAGGCCCTTCGGATTTTCGTGAACCGCGAGTTGTCAGAGCTGCAGGCGACGTTGCCGCGGGCGGTGTCGCTGTTGCGCTCGGAGGGGCGGCTCGCCGTGATCAGCTTCCATTCGCTGGAGGATCGCATCGTCAAGCGCTTCATCGCGCGGGCATCGCAGCCCTTTGGCGGCGATGCGGCAGCGTCGCGCCTGGCCATCGCCACTGCGCGCCTGCCGGCCGTGGCGCTGCTGCCCGTGGGCCGCGCGATCAAGCCGGGCGCCGACGAAGTGGCACGTAATCCGCGCGGCCGCAGCGCGGTGCTGCGCGTGGCGCAGCGCACGGCGCACCCGCTGCCGGCCGACTGGCCGCGCGGCATGGTCGAAGGACTGGCCGCATGACCCGCGTCAATCTCGTGCTGCTCGGCCTCCTGATCGTCTGCGCGCTGTCGCTGGTGACGTCGCGCCACCAGTCGCGGCAGCTCTTCATCGAACTCGAGCGGGCGCAGGCCGCGGCGCGCAATTTCGAAACCGAGTACGGGCAGTTGCAGCTCGAGCAGTCGACGTGGGGCATGCCGGCGCGCGTGGAGAAGGTGGCGCGGGACACGCTGCGGATGCAGTTGCCCTCGTCGGCCCGCACGGAAATCGTCGGCGTCGCGCCGCGCGTGGCGGTGCCGCGATGAAGGCGGCCGCCACGCGTGCCACGAAGCTGCGGCATGGCGACGACACACCGCCGGCGCTGCCACGCCTGCGCTCGCCGCTGGTGTTCGGCATGCTGGCGCTGATGCTCGTGGGACTTGCCGGGCGCTGCGTCTACCTGGGTTGGATCGACAACGAGTTCCTGCAGTCGCAGGGCAGCGCGCGCCACTCCCGCGAACTCGAGGTAGCCGCGCATCGCGGCCGCATCGTCGACCGCTTCGGCGACGCGCTGGCACTGTCCACGCCGGTCAAGTCGCTGTGGGCGTTTCCGGACAAGTTCAGCGCGTCGCCCGAAGCGCTGGCCGAACTCGCGCGCATCCTCGACACGACGCCGCAGAAGATCACGGCGCGGCTCAATGCCAACGAGGACTTTGCATTCATCGCGCGGCAGATCGCGCCCGAGGCCGCCACGCGCGCGATGGCGCTGCATATCCGCGGGTTGAACGACCAGAACGAGTATCGCCGGTTCTACCCGGGGGGCGAAGTCACCGCGCACATCATCGGGTTCACCGGCGACCGTGATGCCGGGCAGGAAGGGACCGAACTGGTGCAGCAGTCGTGGCTGGCCGGGATTCCCGGCAGCCGCCGCGTGATCATCAACCGGCGCAGCGAAGCGGTGGAGGATGTCGCGGCAGTGAAGCCGCCGCAGGCCGGGCGCGATCTCGCACTGGCGATCGACACCCGGCTCCAAT
>JBKJSU010000340.1:0-2656 GCA_046594415.1 Casimicrobiaceae bacterium
GGTGATGGGCACCATCGGCGCGCTGGCGGACAACGGCAATGCGGTGACCGGCGTCGACTGGAACGCGAAGCTCGTTCCGGTGCGCGTGCTCGGCAAGTGCTTTGGCAGCGATGCCGATATCGCGGACGGCATTGCCTGGGCCGGCGGGCTGACGGTGCCTGCGGCGCCGGTCAATGCCAATCCGGCGCATGTGATCAACCTGAGCCTGGGCGGACTCGGCACCTGCCAGGTATTCATGCAGGAATCGGTCGACCGCGTATTCGCGCACGGCATCACGCGCGCGATCATCGCGTCGGCGGGCAACCAGGGCAGCGGCGCGGCGCACTCGCCGTCGGGCTGCAGCGGCGTGATTGCCGTGGCGGCGTCCACTTTCGCCGGCAATCGCGCCGTGTATTCGAACTACGGTCCGCGCATCGACATCGCGGCGCCGGGAGGCAACGCCGTGTCCGGCAGCGCCTACAATTTCCTGGTGCTGACCAACGAAGGCAAGACCGTGCCCGCAGCGGAAGGAACGCGTTACCTTTCCGGCACCAGTTTTTCGACGCCGCTGGTCAGTGGCGTGGCGGCGCTGATGCTCGGGGTGGCGCCCGATCTGTCTGCGGCGCAGGTGCGCGACATCCTCAGGAACACCGCCAAGCCGTTTCCGTCGGGATCGACCTGCCTCACGGCCGGCTGCGGCACGGGATTGCTCGACGCGCCGGCTGCGGTCCGCGCAGCGCTCGTCACCACCGGCGTCGTGCCCGCCGTCAGCGTGGTCGAGTACTACAACGCCGCGCTCGATCACTATTTCATCACATGGGTGGGCAGCGAGATCGCGCTGCTCGACGCCGGCACCGCGATCAAGGGCTGGGCGCGCACTGGGCGTACGATCAAGGCTTATCCTGCGGCCTTGGCCGGCACCAATGCAGTGTGCCGGATCTACATTCCGCCGGGCAAGGGCGACGGACACTATTTCGGCCGCGACCAGAAGGAGTGCGATGGCACCATGGCGAAGAATCCCGGCTTCATCCTCGAGTCGTCGACGTTCCTGTATCTCCATCCCGCCAGCGCTGGCACGTGCGGCGCGGGCACGATCCCCGTCTACCGCGTCTTCTCCAACCGCGCCGACGCCAACCATCGTTACACCACCGATCGCGCGGTGCGCGACCAGATGGTGGCCAAGGGCTGGCTCGCCGAAGGTGATGGCGTCGACACCGTCGTGATGTGCGCACCGGCATGAGTACGGTCGAACCAGCCGCGCTGCTGCAGCGCTTCGGCCTTGCCCCGCACAATCCCGGCGCCTGCCTCGGCCCCGGACAATGGCGCGGTGCCGGCGCGCGTCTCGCGTCCATCAATCCCGCCACCGAAGAGGTGCTGGGGACGGTTGCGCTCGCCAACGCCGCCGATGTCCACGCGGTAGTCACCCATGCCGCTCGTGCCGCACTCGCGTGGCGCGACGTGCCCGCGCCACGGCGCGGCGAGGCCGTGCGTCTGTTCGCCGACCTGCTGCGCGAGCACAAGGACGCGCTCGGTACGCTCGTCGCGCTGGAGAACGGCAAGATCAAGATCGAAGGCGACGGCGAGGTGCAGGAGATGATCGACATCGCCGACTTTGCGGTCGGCCAGTCGCGCATGCTCTATGGCAAGACCATGCATTCGGAGCGCCCGGCGCACCGGATGTACGAGCAATGGCATCCGCTCGGCGTGGTTGCCGTCGTCACGGCCTTCAATTTTCCGGTGGCGGTGTGGGCATGGAATGCGCTGCTGGCCTGCATCTGCGGCAATGCGGTGGTGTGGAAGCCTTCGCCCAAGACGCCGTTGACCGCGCTCGCGGTGCAGGCGCTGGCCAACACGGTGATGGAGCAGCTCGCGTTGCCGCCGATCTTCACGCTGGTCATCGCCGCCAACGAGCACGCGCTCGACTTGGTCGACGATCCCCGCGTGGTGCTGGTGTCGTTCACCGGCTCCTCGCGCATCGGGCGCGACATCGCCACGCGCGTTGCGGCGCGCTTCGGACGGACGTTGCTCGAATGCGCCGGCAACAACGCGGTGATCGTCGCCGCCGACGCGGACCTCGATCTGGTGGTGCCCTCGGTGCTGTTCGGCGCGGTGGGCACGGCCGGCCAGCGCTGCACCACCACGCGCCGGCTGCTCGTGCACCGGTCGCTGGCGCACGCGCTGCAGAAGCGCCTGCAAAGTGCCTATGCCCAGATACGCATCGGCAATCCGCTCGATCCGCGGACGTTGATGGGGCCGCTGATCGATCTCGATGCGGTGCGGCACTTTGTTGCAGCTGTCGACGAGGCCGTTGCCGCAGGCGGCGCGATTGTGGCCGGCGGCCGCGTGCTTCCCGGGCCTGGATTCTGGGTCGAGCCCACGATCATCGAGCATGCCCGCAACGAGTGGCCGTGCGTGCAACGCGAAACCTTCGCGCCCATTCTCTACGTGATCACCTTCGAGACCATCGACGAGGCCATCGTGCTCAACAATGGCGTACGGCAGGGGCTGTCGAGTGCGTTGTTCACCTGCAGCGTGCACACCGCCGAGGCCTTTCTTGCTGCCGGCGGCAGCGATTGCGGTATCGCCAACATCAACATCGGCACGTCCGGCGCGGAAATCGGCGGCGCCTTCGGTGGCGAAAAGGAAACCGGCGGCGGGCGCGAATCCGGCTCCGACG
>JBKJSU010000359.1:0-2814 GCA_046594415.1 Casimicrobiaceae bacterium
GGCTTCATTACTCCGGACGGCGGTGGCGAGGATCTTTTCGCGCACTTCTCCGCGATCAACATGCCGGGCTTCAAGACGCTGAAGGAAGGCCAAAAAGTCTCCTTCGAAGTCACGCAAGGCCCGAAGGGCAAGCAAGCCAGCAACATCCAGGCCGCCTGATCCTTCAGCAACAGCAGTAGTGAAAAAGGCCGGGGTTTCCCCGGCCTTTTTCTTTTGATGTCGCGGCGGGCCACCCGGCAATGCGGTGCACGGCAGTTGTATCGAACAACGGTGGGCGATGCGGTCGCCAACGCGCACCGCACCGCCCAACCACTGTCTTTGTACTAGGCAAGGCTGCGCATTTCGCGCAACACCACCGACAGCATCGATGCATCGGGATCGCGCACTGCGCGCACCTCGGCGAGCAGTTTTGCAACACGTTCCAGCGGCCGCCGATTGCGATCCTGCCAAGCCGCGATCATCTTGTCGGCGGCCGCCGCGCCGCCCGCACCCGCCACGACTTCCTGGGTAACGGTCCGCTGCAGGCTGGCGAGATCGTCCTGCATGGCGCTGCGCGCCAGGATCTGCCAGTGCGCGTCGCCAGGCAGTGCGGCGATGCGCTCGCGCAGCCACGGCAACCCCAGCTTGTTGCCAAGCTCGAAGAAGATGGCAGCGACAGCTTCGACCGGCTTCTTGGCGGTGCCGGCAACCTCGGCCAGATCAAGCGCTGCCAGCAGCGCTGGCAGCGTCGTAACTCGTGCCGCGAGATCACCCGGGACGCCTGCCGCGGCAAGCTGTGCGATCACCGCCTCCACGCGTTCGCGTTCGGCTGCGTCAAGCAAGTCCACGACGCGACTGGACAGCGCAGCGACACCCGGATGGAAGTGCGCGATCGTGGCCGCCATGTCATCCGCCAGGCGCCGTGACCGCAGGAACCAGGTGGTCGCGCGCTCGAGCTGCCCGCTCGCGTCGATCAGCATCGCCGCCTGCACCGCATCGGCCACCTTGTTGTCGAGCGCCTCGATGCCGAGCCAGAGCGGCACCAGCTCGAAGATCTCGCGACTGAGGAGATAGGCCCGGACGATCTCGTGCGGCTTGGCGCCGGTGGTTTCCATCAGCCGGTGCACGAAGGTGCTGCCCACGCGATTCAGCATGCTGTTGATGATGTGGGTGGCGATGATCTCGCGCTGCAGCGGGTGCCGGCCCATTGCCGGCAGGTACTGCTGCGCCAGCGCGCCCGGGAAATACCGCACCAGTGCGGTGGCAACCCATGGATCGTCGGGCAGCGTGGACGCCAGCATTTCGTCGTAGAGCCACATCTTGCTGTAGGCGAAGAGCACGGCGGCCTCGGGACTCGCAAGACCCCTGCCGGCCTTGCGCCGCGCCTCGATTTCCTCGTCCGGCGGCAGGAACTCGATCCAGCGATTGAGGCGCCCCTGCTTCTCGAGATACTGGATGAAGCGTGCCTGCGCATCGAGCAACGCCGGCGCGATGCGGCCCGTGGTGGACAGCAACTGGGTCTGGAAATAGTTGTCGCGCAATACCAGCGCTGCCACTTCATCTGTCATCGACGCCAATTGCACATTGCGCTGCTTTTCGGTGAGGTCGCCATCCGTCACTGCAAGCCCCAGCAGGATCTTGATGTTGACCTCGTGGTCCGACGTATCCACGCCGGCCGAATTGTCGATTGCGTCGGTATACATGCGCCCACCCATGTCGGCATATTCGATGCGCCCCAGCTGCGTGCAGCCGAGATTGCCACCTTCGCCCACCACCTTGCAGCGAAGGTCGCGGCCGTCGACCCGCAGCGCGTCGTTGGCGCGGTCGCCCACCTCCACATTGGTCTGGCCATGCGCCTTCACATAAGTGCCGATGCCGCCGTTGTAAAGCAGGTCGACCGGCGCTTTCAGGATCGCATTGACGAGCTCCGTGGGCGTCATCGAATCGACCGTCACCGCAAGGATCGCCTTCACCTCCGGCGTCAGCGCAATGGCCTTGGCCGAGCGCGCGTGAATGCCGCCGCCCTTGCTCAGCAGTTTGGCGTCGTAGTCCGCCCACGACGAACGCGGCAGCTTGAAGAGACGCTCGCGCTCCGCGAAGCTCGCGGCGACATCGGGCGAAGGATCGAAGAAGATATGCCGGTGGTCGAAGGCCGCAACGAGGCGGATATGGCGCGACAGCAGCATGCCGTTGCCGAAGACGTCGCCGGACATGTCGCCGATGCCCACCACCGAGAAGTCGGCGGTCTGGATGTCGGTGCCCATTTCGCGGAAATGCCGCTTCACTGATTCCCACGCGCCGCGCGCGGTGATGCCCATCACCTTGTGGTCGTAGCCGGCCGAGCCGCCCGACGCAAACGCATCGTCGAGCCAGAAGCCGTATTCGCGGCTGATCCCGTTGGCGTAGTCGGAAAACGTGGCCGTGCCCTTGTCGGCCGCCACCACCAGGTACGGATCGTCGGAGTCGTGGCGCTTGACCTGCGGCGGCGGCATGATCTTGTCGCCCACCCGGTTGTCGGTGATGTCGAGCAGCCCGCGCAGGTAATCCTTGTAGCAGGCCACGCCCTCCTGCATGTAGGCTTCGCGATCGTCGGCGTTGCCAACTGCGGCAGGGGCGCGCTTCAGCACGAAGCCGCCCTTCGATCCCACCGGCACGATCACCGTGTTCTTGACCATCTGCGCCTTGACGAGGCCCAGCACCTCGGTGCGGAAATCCTCCGGGCGATCCGACCAGCGCAACCCGCCGCGCGCCACGCGGCCGCCGCGCAGATGCACGCCTTCGAAGCGCGTCGAATAGACGAAGATCTCGAACATCGGTTTGGGCTCCGGCAGGCCG
>JBKJSU010000605.1:0-7916 GCA_046594415.1 Casimicrobiaceae bacterium
CTTTCCGCAACTGCCGCTCGATGTATTCGCGCGCGGGCAAGCGCCTGCGCAGCAGGCGCAACCGTTCGTGGTCAGCAGCGGTGGACACTATCCGCATGTCGTTGCCGCCAATGCCGCTGCCCGCAATGCCGGCATCCGCAACGGCCAGCTATTGTCGGGCGCGCTGGCACTGGCGCCGGGACTGGTGCAGCACGACCGCGATGGCGCCGCCGAAGCGCACGCGCTGGAGCAGCTCGCCACGTGGGCGCTGACGTTCACGCCGATGGCCTGCATCGCGCCGCCCAATGCGGTGCTGGCCGACATCGGCGGCAGCCTGCAGCTGTTTGCGGGATTGCCGCGCCTCGTGTCGCGGCTGGTCGCCGGCGCGCATGCGCTGGGCTATGCGCCGCGGCTTGGCCTCGCCCCCACGCCGGGCGCGGCGTTGCTGCTGGCACGCGCCGGGCATGTCGCGCCGGTCACCACACATGCGCAACTCCACGCCGCGCTGGCGCCGCTGCCGCTGGCGCTGATGGACATCGACGAGCGCACGCGCACCACGCTGCACCAGGCCGGCGTCACCCGCTTCGGGCAGGCGATCGCCTTGCCGCGCGATGGGCTGGCCCGCCGCTTCGGCAGCGCGCTGATGGAAACACTGGACCAGGCGCTGGGCCGCATCCCCGACCCGCGCCCGGCGCACCTGCCCGCGCCGCGCTTCACCAGCAAGCTCGACCTGCCCGCGCCAGTGCACGACGTCGAGGCGCTGGGTTTCGCCGTGCAGCGGCTGGTGCAGGAACTCTCGACGTGGCTGACGGCGCGCGGCCTGGGCGTCGTGCGGATGACGCTCACGCTGACGCACGAACGGCACATGCGGCAGCGCGGCGTGCCCGCCACCGTGGTGCCCTTCGCGCTGGGATCGCCGGCGCGCATGCCGGCGCATCTCCTGGGCGTGCTGCGCGAGCGGCTGGCGCGCGTCGTGCTGCCCGCCTCCGTCGAAACCATTGCGCTGGCCAGCGACGATGTCACGCCGCTCGCCGGCCGCAACTTGGGCCTGCTGCCGGGCGATGAGGCCGCTGCCGTCACCGTGCCCCTGCTCGACCGCCTGCGCGCGCGCCTGGGGGAGGCGGCGGTGACTTTGCTGGTGCCGCAGGCCGAACACCGGCCCGAGCGCGCGCTGACCGCTGTGCCCTTCGGCATTCCTGCCAACAGCCGAAGGCAAGGTGCTGGCCTTGCAACAACGCCACGCCAGGGCAAGACCCAACCCGCCACCCATCGTGGCGCCAAGCCGGCGCCAACATTGCCCCTGCCCGAGGCCCCCCGCCCGCTGTGGCTGCTGGCCGAGCCGCAGCCGCTCGCGCATCTCCTCGAAGCCAAGCCGTGGGTGCTGTGCGACGGCCCCGAGCGCATCGAGTCGGGCTGGTGGGATGGCGCCGACGTGCGCCGCGATTATTTCGTCGCCCGCACGCCTGCCGACGAAACAGTATGGATCTATCGCGATCATCGCTACGGCATCGAGGATGGCGAGTGGTTCCTGCACGGATTGTTCGCGTAAAGCGGCAGGTATACTTTGCCGCCGCCGCGCGCGCCCGGCCAAATTTAGAAAGAGTGTCCGCGTCGCAAGCCGAACGTTCTGCCCCAACGGCTGTCCCAGCATTTCCACCCCACACTGACGAAAGCACCGCATGGAACGCAAGAAGGCCAGCGATTTTCCGCCGGAAGTTCTGCAGATCTTCGACGGCTACGTCCACGGTTTCATCAACCGTCGCGACTTCCTCGATCGCGCTGGCAAGTATGCCGTCGGCGGTTTCACTGCCGTGGCCATGCTGGAAAGCCTGCGGCCGAATTTCGCCTTCGCCCAGCAGGTGCAGAAGGACGACGCCCGGATCAAGACCGAGTACCTCAACTATCCATCGCCGCAGGGCTCGGGCACCATGCGCGGCTATTTCGCACGGCCCGCGAATACGGCCGGCAAATTGCCGGGTGTGCTCGTCATCCATGAAAATCGGGGGCTCAGTCCGTACATCGAGGACGTCACGCGGCGCCTTGCGGTGGCTAACTTCGTGGCCTTTGCGCCCGACGCACTGACGCCGGCCGGCGGCTATCCGGGGGACGAGGAAAAAGCGGCGCAGCTGTTCAGCAAGCTCGACCCGGCCAAGCGCACCGAGGACCTGGTGGCGGCCTACGACGCACTGCAGGCGCGGCCCGAATGCACGGGGAAGATCGGCGCGGTGGGATTCTGCTTTGGCGGCACCGCCGTCAACATGTTTGCCGTGCGCCTGCCGGACCTCGCGGCGGCGGTGCCGTTCTATGGCGCCGGACCCAGCGCTGCCGATGTCGCCAGGATCAAGGCGCCGCTGCTGATCCACAACGCGGGCCTCGACGACCGTCTCAATGCCGCGTGGCCCGCCTTCGAGTCGGCGCTCAAGGCCAACAGCGTCAAGTACGAGATGTTCGTGTATCCCAACGCGAACCACGGCTTCCACAACGATTCGACGCCGCGCTATGACGAGGCCGCAGCCAAGCTCGCCTGGTCGCGCACGATGGCATTCTTCGACAAGAACCTGCGGGGCTGACGGCAGGCTGTGACGGGCGCCGCTGCGCATTAGCCGGCGGCGCGCAGCCCCCCTGCGCCGACGAGGGCGTGCGGCACTTTCGACGTCGACCCAGCTATGCTAGGGTCGCGCTTTGCTGCAAGCAGCGTGCGCCTAAAGGAAATGTGAATGTCGAAAGATCGCGCCGTCACCGGCACCAACGGACTGCCCCTGCCCATCCTGCCGCCGGAGCGCGATGCGCGCGTCTGGGCGCGGCTGGTGCGCGTCATGTTCTACACGCCGGGCTTTCTCGCGCTGCTGCTGTTGAAGGCCGGTGAGCCGGCCAGCTTCGGCATCACGATCGAATTGCTGATGCTGTCGAGTGCGGCGGCGATCGTCGGCGGCCTGTTCATCGGCACGCAATCGGGCGACGCGGGCGCGGACCATTCATCCCGTGTCGGCACCTGGAGCGGCGCGCTGATCATCGAACTGCTCGCCGTGGTGCCGCTCCTGTGCGCGATGCTGTCGCTGTTCCATGAACTGGCCACCAGCGCGCTGGTGCACCCCAAGGCGCCCGGCGCGGTCGCGGTTCCGCTGGGCCTGACCGAGTTGCTGCCGGGCGTTGCAATCCTGCCGTTCATGCTCTATCAACTCGCCGGGTTCGGCACGCTGCACTACATCGTGTCCAAAACCATCAACTGGGCGCTCAACCTCGGCATCCTCGCGCTGATCGTGGTGGTCTACGTCGCCAACCGCCAAAGCGAATACCTGGTCGAGCGGATCGCGGCCGGCGTGCTCGTGGTGGGCATGTGCGTGGTCGTGTTCTATGGCGTGCTGAAACTGCGGCAGATGCAGAGCGACTACGATCTGTACGCGCCAGCGAAACCACCCAAGTAGGCGAGGCTGCAGCCTCGCGCCGCGCCGCGCGAGGCTGAAATCTCACCAACAGCCACCTCGGTATCTCGTTCGGCTAGATGCCTGCCCACCACTGGTAGCCCTGGTCTTCCCAGTAGCCGCCCTTGCCGCCCGCGATCTTCGCGAAGCTGTCGACGAACTCGATCGACGTGATGTACTTCGCGTGCTTGTAGCCCAGCTGGCGTTCCACGCGCAGCCGTAGCGGCGCGCCGTTTGCCACGGGCAACGCGGCGTCGTTCAGGTCGTAGGCGAGGATGGTCTGCGGATGTACGGCGTCGTCGAGATCGATGCTCTCGTAGTAGAAATCGGTGTTGTTGGCACCCATCGGATCAGCGCAATAAAACACCGCGTAACGCGCTTCGGGGTTGGGCTGCACCACGGCCAGTAGCGACGCCAGCGGCACGCCCTTCCATTTGGCGATTGCGCTCCAGCCCTCGACGCAATCGTGGCGCGTGATCTGCGTGCGCGCCGGCATCGCGCGCAATTCGTCCAGCGTGAACGCGCGCTTCTGCGCCACCATCCCGCCGATGTTGAGCTTGTAGTCCTTGAAGCCGGTGGCGACCCAGCCTTCGTATTCGGGTGTGCCGGGGTCGTCCGACCCGTTGCTGCGGAAGGTGGGCGAGCGGTCGGCTTCGGCGAACTCCTCGGCCATCGACTTGCGGCCCGCGATGGCCTTGGCCGCGCTCTCGGTGATGCCGGACACCGAATTCAGCACCTTCGGAAACCATTCGCTGCGCGACAGGCTGTCGCATCCGCCCAGCAACACGGCGGACGTCACCGCCGCGGTACGTGCGAAGAATTTGCGGCGCGGTGGCCGGCGTTCAAGCTTCATGGTGGTCCCCGTTCGTGATGCGATAGCGGCCGGTGATCATCGAGCGCAGGTTGTTCCACAGGCCCGTGATGATCACCTGGAAGACGTGGATGAAGACGAACGCCACCAGCATCCACGCGACGATGAAGTGAATCGTGCGCGCCGATTGCCGGCCGCCGACCCAGTCGACCCAACCGGTGATCGCGCTGTTGAACCACGGCGACATGCCGAAGCCCATCAGGATCACGGCAGGCAGCAGCCCGAAGATCACGATCAGGTAGGCGAGTTTCTGCAGCACGTTGTATTCGCGCGCGGCTTCGCCGGTGGCGTGCTTGAAGCGCAGGTGCTCGCGGATCGACGCGCCGATGCCGCGCAGCTCGCCGCCGGTGGGCGCCAGATCGCGCGTGAGGTGCCGGCTGAGGATCGTGTAGAGCACGAACAGGACGCCGTTGAGCACGAAGATCCACGCGAAGAAGAAGTGCCACGACCGCGCCATCGACAGCCACTGCGGTCCCGGAATCATCATCCACGTGGGAAAGGCGCCCGGCTGCGGCTGCCCGTTGGCGCCATAGGTCACGCCGAGCACGCCGGTCGTGTCGAACTCGGCGCCCAGCACCCGGGTCACACCTTGCGGCTTGCCGTTGGCGTCCATCCGCGCGCCGATTTCAAGCAGCGGCGGCTTGCCGTTATAGGAAGACTTGCCCCAATTGAGCGCCGGATGCGCATTGAAGATCTGCAGGCCGCTCATGAACAGCACGGTGAATGCGATCACGTTGATCCAGTGCATCACCCGCACTGGCAGCTTGTGCCGATAGTAGAGGTAGCTGCGCGGGGGCGCAGCGGTCATGGCGGGTGCGGCGGCTAGCGACATCGGGTATCTCCTCTAGCGGTACGCCTGCCACGCGGCGCTACCCCGTGGACCCGTACCTGACCACACCTGCCGTGGTCGTGTTCACGCTTTAAGTCGCCCGCGCCGATCCGAAGCTTACACAACGAGGGCCGCCGGGCGTGCCCCGTACAATGGGCCGATGACCTTAGCCGCGCCTTATGCCGACCTGACCCCGGACCGCCTGCTCGACGCCGTCGACAGCGTGGGCTATCGCACCGACGGACGGATGCTGACCCTCAACAGCTACGAAAACAGGGTCTACCTGCTCTACGGCGAGGATCCGGCCTCGCTGGTGGCCAAATTCTACCGTCCCGCGCGCTGGACCGACGCGCAGATTCTCGAGGAACACGCGTTCGTGGCAGCCCTGGACGAGCGCGAGATCCCGGCGGTGGCGCCGCTCGTGCTCCACGGCAACACGCTGCATCACTTTGCGGACTTCCGCTTCGCCCTCTACCCCCGACGCGGCGGCCGCACGCCGGAACTCGATGCGCCGGGTACGCTGGAATGGATCGGGCGGTTCATCGGGCGCATCCATGCGGTGGGCGCGCTGGCGCCGTTCGCAACCCGTCCGGCGCTCGACCTCGCCACCTTCGGCGACGAGCCGCGCGCGTATGTCCTCGAGCATGATTTCATCCCGCTCGACCTGCTGGAAGCCTACAAGAGCGTCTCCGCGATGGCACTGGAAGGCGTGCGGCACTGCTATGCGCGCGCCGGCGCGGTCGCCACGCTGCGCCTCCACGGCGACTGCCACGCCAGCAACATCCTGTGGACGCCGGAAGGTCCGCATTTCGTCGATTTCGACGACGCGCGGATGGGTCCGGCCATCCAGGACCTGTGGATGCTGCTGTCGGGCGATCGCCTCGAGATGCGCCAGCAACTGGGCGACCTGCTGGCGGGCTATGAGGACTTTGCCGACTTCGACCGGCGCGAGCTGCACCTGATTGAAGCGTTGCGCACGCTGCGCCTGCTGCACTACGCCGCGTGGATCGCGCGCCGCTGGGACGACCCGGCGTTTCCCGCCGCGTTTCCGTGGTTCAACACGCAACGCTACTGGCAGGATCGCATCCTCGAGTTGCGCGAGCAGATCGCGGCCATGGACGAGGCGTGGAACTGAGCGTCGCGCCGTGCCGCGGCCCGGTCACCCCGGATGGCCGATGGTGGCCACGGTCTCCCGGCGCAGCCACAATCCCGCTGCCGCGATGCTCGTGAAGATGGCGCCCGCATAGAACGTCACGGCGGGACCGTGCGCATCCCATAGCCATCCCGCCAGCACGCTGGCCACCAGCAGGGCCACGCCCGAGACGAGATTGAAGAGGCCGAACGCCGTGCCGCGCAGATCGGCGGGCGCCACTTTGGCCACCAGCGCGGCCAGCAAGCCCTGCGTCAGGCCCATGTGCAGACCCCACAACGCGGTTCCCACGAGCACGGTGCCAAGCGAGCCTGCCTGCGCCAGCACGAGATCGGCGGCGACCAGCGCGGCCAGTCCAGCGCCCAACAGCACCGGACCATGGCCACGATCGAGCGCGGCGCCGGCCGGATATGCCACGCCCGCATACACGAGCGACATCACCACCATCACGAGCGGCGCCGTGGTCACGGTGGCGCCGACATTGAGCGCCCGCAACAGCAGGAAGGCCTCGGAGAAGCGCGCAAGTGTCAGCACCGCGGCGATGGCCACGATGAACCAGAACGCGCGTGGCAGGCGCCTCGCGTCATCCCAGCGCATTGGTGGCTTGGCCGCTGTTGCATGGGCCGAGGGTTCCGGCTCGTCCACACCGAAGATGATCAACAGCACAGCCAGCATGGCCGGGACCACCGCAATCCAGAAGGCATTGCGAAAGTCGCCTGCAAACACGGCCATCGCGAGCAGCGCCAGCAACGGCCCGCCCACGCCGCCGACCGTATCCAGCGCCTGCCGCAAGCCGAAGCTGCGGCCGCGCGCTTCCGGCGGCGTGATGTCGGCGATCAACGCGTCGCGCGGCGCACCACGTATCCCCTTGCCGACGCGATCGGCAAACCGGGCGCCGACGATCCACGGCAATGTGGCCGCGAGCGGAAACACGAACTTCGTCATCGCGGCGATGCCGTAGCCCGCCAGCACCAGCGGCTTGCGCTTGCGCGTCCAGTCGGACAGCACGCCGGAGAAGAGTTTCATGATCAGCGCAATGGCCTCGGCAATGCCCTCGATCACGCCGATCAGCAGCACGCTTGCGCCCAGCACCGTGGCCATGTACAGCGGCAACAGCGCATGCACCAGCTCGGAGGAGAGATCCATGCACAGGCTGACGAAGCCCAGCACCCACACGCCGCGGGGAACGGCGGCGAGGCCGCGGGCAGCCGTGGTGCGCGATGTCAAAGGGACGACTCCTGCCGGATCAAATGGATTGCCGCACCTGCATGCCCGGGATCGCCGGAGCCCGGCAGCGGGACCAGCACCCGCAGGCGACGCAAGGCGTCGATATCGACCGCGCCCAGGAGACCCATCGCCCTGTCGATCTCGGAGCGATAGATCGAGAGCACCTGCGCCACGCCGACTTCGCCGGCCACGGCGAGGCCCCACAACTGCGGGCGCGCAATCAGCACAGCGCGCGCGCCGAGTGCCAGCGCTTTCACTACGTCGGTACCGCGCCGGATGCCGCCATCGAGCAACAGCGGGATCCGGTCCTCGACCGCGGCGACGATCGCCGGCAGTGCGTCGAGCGCACCGGCGGCGCCGTCGAGCTGCCGACCGCCGTGATTGGACACGATGAGACCGTCCACGCCCAAGGCCAGCGCGCGCCGCGCGTCGTCGGGA
>JBKJSU010000115.1:0-5552 GCA_046594415.1 Casimicrobiaceae bacterium
ACGCTCCGCCAGCGCGTATCCCCAGTCGCGGAACCCGCCTTCGGTGAACTTCATGATGTTGCCCTTGTGCACCAGGGACAGCGACTTGCGATCGTTGTCGATCACATATTGCATCGCCTTGCGCACGAGGCGCTCCGTGCCTTCGCGCGACACGGGCTTGATGCCGATGCCCGACGTATTCGGAAAGCGGATCTTCTTCACGCCCATCTCGTTGATCAGGAAGTTGATCAGCTTCTTGGCTTCAGGCGACTCGGCGGGCCATTCGATGCCGGCGTAGATGTCCTCCGAATTCTCGCGGAAGATCGCCATGTCGGTCTTCTCGGGCTCCTTCACCGGCGAGGGCACGCCCTTGAACCAGCGCACCGGGCGCAGGCACACGTAGAGGTCCAGCTGCTGGCGCAGTGCGACGTTGAGCGAGCGGATGCCGCCGCCCACCGGCGTGGTCAACGGGCCCTTGATCGACACCACATAGTCCTTGAGGATGGCGAGCGTCTCGTCCGGCAGCCATACATCGGGGCCGTAGACATTGGTGGACTTCTCGCCCGCGTAGATCTCCATCCAGTGGATCTTGCGCGTGCCGCCATAGGCCTTAGCCACGGCCGCATCCACGACCTTGAGCATCACCGGGGTGATGTCGACACCCGTGCCGTCGCCCTCGATGTACGGAATGATCGGCTGATCCGGTACATTGAGGCTGTTGTCAGGATTGACGGTGATCTTGGTGCCGCCCGCCGGTACCTTGACGTGTTGATAGCTGGACATGGATGCTCCTGTTGTGGGGGATGCCGGGGACGTCCGCAGTGGCGCCGAAAGCGATGGGCGCGCAACGAGTCTCTCGTCAACCTGAAATTATCCGTGAAAACACGCCTTCCCGCCACGCCCGCCCTGCCCTCGGCCGAGGCGCTGATCCTCTTCAACAAGCCCTTCGGCGTGCTGTGCCAGTTCACCGGCGACGGCACCAGGCGCACGCTGGCCGACTTCATTCGCGTGCCGGACGTGTATCCCGCGGGCCGACTCGACACCGACAGCGAGGGGCTAATGCTGCTGACGGCCAACGGGCGGATCCAGGCCCGCATCGCCGGCCCGCGCCACAAGCTGCCCAAGGTCTACTGGGCGCAGGTAGAGGGCGAGCCCAGGCCGGACCAGCTGCAGCAACTGGAGCGCGGGGTCGAATTGACCGATGGCCTCACCCGGCCGGCGCAGGCGCGGCTCCTGCCCGAACCGCCCGCATTTCCGCCCCGCAATCCGCCGATCCGCCATCGGCTTACCGTACCGACGGCGTGGCTTGAACTCACGCTGACGGAAGGGCGCAATCGCCAGGTGCGCCGGATGACGGCCGCGGCGGGGCTGCCCACGCTGCGCCTGATTCGAGTCGCGATGGGCCGCTTCACGCTCGAAGGACTGGCGCCGGGTGCGTGGCGCGCGCTCGAGGGCGAGGACGCCGTGCTATAATCTCTCGGCTTTGCCGCATCGAAGCGCCGTCTATAGTTTGACCGCCACGATGCCCTGCCGCCACTTCGTTCCGCGGTCCGCCGCCCTTCCAGCCCAATTGATGTGATACGCCGCCTGCTCGCCCGCCTGATCCCTGGCCGGCCGACCCGCGACCCGAAGATCTATCGCGCCAGCGACCACCCGGTCCGCCGCGACCAGATACCACGCGGCGCCCGTCAGGTCACCGAAAAGCTCCAGGAAGCCGGATTCCTCGCGTTCGTCGTCGGCGGCGCGGTCCGCGACCTGCTGCTGGGGCTCGTCCCGAAGGACTTCGACATCGCCACCAATGCGACGCCGGAGCAGGTGAAGCCGCTCTTCCGGCGCGCCTTCATCATCGGTCGCCGCTTCCGTCTGGTGCATGTGCACGTGGGCGCCGAAGTGCTCGAAGTCTCCACATTCCGCGCCGCCCAGACCGGCACCGACGCCACCGACGAACACGGACGCCTGCTGTCCGACAACGTCTACGGCTCGCAATCCGAAGATGCAGTCCGCCGCGACTTCACGATCAATGCGCTGTATTTCGACCCGACCACCGAAGAAATCTGGGACTACGTCGGCGGCGTGGTGGACGTCCGCGCGCGTCGCCTCAAGCTGATCGGGCCGCCGGTCACGCGGTTTCGCGAGGATCCGGTGCGCATGCTGCGCGCGGTCCGGCTGGCCGCGAAGGTGGGCGTGGCCATCGATCCGAAAACTGCGGCGCCGATTCCCAAGCTTGCGAGCCTGATGCACAACGTGCCGCCCGCGCGGCTGTTTGACGAAATGCAGAAGCTGCTGCTCTCGGGTCACGCGGTGGAGACGTTGAAGAGCCTGCGCGCCCATGGGTTGTCGCATGGCCTCCTGCCATTGCTTGACGTGATCCTCGAGCAGCCGCTCGGCCCCAGGTTCATCGAGGCCGCGCTGGCCGGCACCGATGCCCGCGTGCTGGCGGGCAAGGCCGTATCGCCGGCGTTCCTGTTCGCAACGCTGTTGTGGCACGAAGTGCTGCTGCAGTGGAACGCGGCCAAGGACCGCAACGAGAAACCGCTGCCGGCGTTGTTCGACGCGATGGATCGCGTGCTCGCCGCACAGGGCCAGCGCATTTCCATCCCGCGCCGGTTCGAGGCCACGATCAAGGAAATCTGGTCGCTGCAGCCGCGCTTCGAGCAGCGCGCCGGCGCGCGGCCGTTCCGCCTGGCCGAGCATCCGCGTTTCCGCGCCGCCTACGATTTCCTGGAGTTGCGCGGCAAGTCGGGCGAGATCGAGATGTCGCTGGTCGACTGGTGGACGCGGTTCCAGGACGCCAGCGAAGCCGAGCGTGCCGCCATGCTGAAGCCCGACGAAGCGCCGAAGAAAGGGCGCCGGTCGCGCGGCCGCGGGCGCAAGCGCCGCGAGGACGACGGCACCGACGCTGCGCCTGCGCACGATCCGGTCGAGCCCGACTGATTCCGTAGTGGGAACGCCCGCGGTTGTCATCGTCGGCCTGGGCAGCAATCTCGCCCATCCGCGCCGCCAACTGGCCCGCGCCACGGGCGCCATCGCGCGCCTGCCCGGCACGCGGCTGGTGCGGACGTCGCGCAACTACGTTTCGGCACCGGTCGGCGCCACGATGCCGCAACCCGATTATGTCAACGCGGCGATCGCGGTGCGCACCACGCTGGCGCCACGCGCGCTGCTGCGCTTCCTGCACATGATCGAGCGGCGGCAGCAACGCCGGCGCGAACCCGGCACCCCGCGCAACGCACCCCGGACGCTCGACCTCGATTTGTTACTATACGGGCGCCGTCGCATCCACATCGCGCAACTCACGATTCCTCATCCGCGCATGCACGAACGGGCCTTCACACTGAGACCATTGCGCGACATCGCGCCGGCCGCCACCATTCCGGGCCGCGGACTTGCCCGCCGCTTCATGCCTGCCGTCAAACACCAGCGCATTGCGCGCACCCGCGTTCACCCGCGGCGCTGACCGACACCAGAAAACCACGCGATGGACATCGAGAAGTGCCGCTACATCGTGGTGGAGGGGCCGATCGGCGCCGGCAAGACCAGCCTCGCGCGCGAATTGGCCGACCGTCTGGAAGCGGACATGCTGCTGGAGCAGCCCGAGGACAATCCGTTCCTGTCGCGCTTCTACGAGGACATGCCGCGCTTCGCGCTGCCGACGCAGTTGACGTTCCTGTTCCAGCGCGCGGACCAGTTGCGCGAACTGGCGCAGCTCGATCTGTTCCGCCAGCCGACCGTTTCCGATTTCCTGCTGGACAAGGACCCGCTGTTCGCGCGGCTCAACCTGCGGGACGATGAATTCACGCTGTACGAAAAGGTCTACCGGCACTTGAAGCCGCAGACCGCGACGCCCGATCTCGTGATCTACCTGCAGGCGCCGGTCGCCACGCTGGTGGAGCGCGTGCGCCAGCGCGGGGTCGACTTCGAGCAGGCCATTCCGGATGAATACCTGGCCCGCCTCGCCGACGCCTACGCGCGATTCTTTTACCAGTACGACGAAGCGCCACTGCTCATCATCAACAGCGAACGGTTGAACTTCGTCGACAATCCGGCGCACATGAAGCTGCTGCTGGCGCGCGTGGCGAGCATGCGCGCGCGCCGCGAGTTCTTCAACCTGGGGCAGGCGTAGGGGTACCCCACCGATGGCGCTGATCCGCACCGCGGCAGAACTCGCTGCACGCCTCGACGGCGCCGGCCGCGTCGCGTTCGTGCCCACGATGGGCAACCTGCACGCCGGCCACCTCGAGTTGTGCCGCATTGCGCGCCGCCACGGCGATGTCGTCGTGACAAGCATCTTCGTCAACCGCCTGCAATTCGGCCCCAACGAGGACTTCGACCGCTACCCGCGCACGTTCGAGACCGACATGGCGGGCCTCCAGCGCGAAGGCGTGGAGGTGCTGTTCGCGCCGCTCGAG
The DNA here is from genome assembly GCA_046594415.1 of Casimicrobiaceae bacterium. Taxonomy (GTDB): domain Bacteria; phylum Pseudomonadota; class Gammaproteobacteria; order Burkholderiales; family Casimicrobiaceae; genus VBCG01. Next base: position 4,389 of record JBKJSU010000115.1, read on the forward strand.
CACGAGATGTATCCGACACCGCAGGTTTATCGCGTGGTGCCCCCGGGCGTCGCGGACGAGCTCGAAGGCGCCTTCCGGCCCGGCTTTTTCGGCGGCGTGTGCACGGTGGTGCTGAAGCTCTTCAACCTGGTGCAGCCCGACATCGCCGTGTTCGGCAAGAAGGATCGGCAGCAACTGAAAATCGTGCGCGGCATGGTCCAGCAATTCAACCTGCCGATCGAGATCGTGCCGGCCGAAACCGTGCGCGCCGAGGATGGCCTGGCGCTTTCTTCGCGCAACGGCTACCTGACGGCGGACGAGCGCCGCGAGGCGCCCAATCTCCACCGCGTATTGCGCGGCATTGCCGACGCGATCATCGCGGGAAGGCATGACTACGCCAATCTCGAAGCCGCGGGCCGGGCCGAACTGGCCGCGCGGGGCTGGAAAGTCGACTACATCGCCATCCGCAACGGCCTTGGCCTGCACATTCCACACCCGGAGGGCTTCGACCACCCGAGCGTGCTGATTGTGCTGGCCGCGGCCACGCTGGGGGCGACCCGGCTGATCGACAACCTCGACGTGATCCGGCAGGAAGGCAAGGACTAGTGGACTGTAACGGAGCAAACGGCAGTGTCTGACTTGCGAATCGTGCCGCGCGGTCACTGCGGTGACATGTCGCATTGCCATCCTGCAACAATGTTGCGCACACTATCGATCATGAAAATCCTTACCCTGCTGTTGGCCGCCTGCGCGGCGATCGCGCCCAATGTTTCCGCCCAGGAAGCTTGGCCGTCCAGGCCCATCCGGCTGATCGTGCCTTTCTCGCCGGGCGCGGGCACGGACACCGTGGCACGTTTCGTCGCGCAGAAACTCGGCGATGCGCTGAAGGCCACGATCGTCATCGAGAACAAGACGGGCGCGGGAGGCGCGATCGGCGCGGCGGAAGCCGCCGCGGCGCCGCCCGATGGCTACACGCTGCTGTTCGTCGCGTCGCCGTTCACGACCGTGGCCGCTTCGGCACGCTCGCCGGGTTACGACCCGGTGAAGCAGTTCGCACCCGTGGCACCCATCGCGTCAGGCCCGCTGGCCTTCGTCGTCAACATCGACGTGCCCGCCAACACCATGCGCGAATTCATTGCACTCGCCAAGGCGCAGCCGGGCAAGTTCAACTACGGCTCCGCCGGC
>JBKJSU010000306.1:0-6648 GCA_046594415.1 Casimicrobiaceae bacterium
CAGATACTTGGCGCAGATCGGGCAGTGCAGGCCCCGGTAGAAGACCACCATCGTGAAATGCGCGGGTGTTTCGGCCTGCAGATCGAACTCGCCGTGTCCGAGTGTTGGAAATTTGAGCGCGGGAACGGCCAGACGGGGGATGAGCATGGGGAGCTTTCATTGACGGTTCATGACGGGTCCACGACCGGGTGGCGTGGTGGTGCCAGGAACTGCGAAGCGCGCAGCGCGTTGGCGGCGCAGCGCTGCATCGTTGGTCGCTCACGCGCGCGGCCAACTTACGCGATAGTGCGCCCATCCGCACTCCCCGCGGGCCTGGGCACTGGAGCAGCGTCATGAACCGCCGTGATGTCTTGCTCGCCGGCGCGGCGTCCCTGCTGGCCCGCGCGCCCGCGGTGGCGGCCGCCGCCAACGCACCGGCCGTGACCACCGCATTGGCTGCGCCGCAGCCGGTGGCGCAAGTCCGCACGTCCGGGCCGGACGAACTGCTCGCGGTCTCGACGACGGGCACCCTGTGGCAACTGGGCCCGCGCAACGCCGCCTGGACGCGGCTGGCCGATGACATCGACCCCGCCTCGCCGCTTGCGACCGGACACGGACGCATCGCCGCCCGCCACGCGCACGGCGGGCTGTGGGTATGGGCCAACGGGCGTGCAACGAATTCGCCGGACGCCCGGCTGGCGCCGCATGCGGGCCTGTGCGTGCTGCCCTTCGCCATCATCGGCGTGACCGACGTGGCCGGACAGGCCTACGTCAAGCGCTTCGAGCCGGATCGTGAAGAGCGCTGGCGCGAGAGCGCGGGCGGGACGCAGAGCGTGCTGCCGGACGCCCGCCCGCTGCAGGTCGACCTCCATTCTGGGCAGAGCGACGACAATGGCCAGATCGTGGTTCTCGCCGGTCCCGACGGTACGCGCTACACGCACGGCGCATTGGGCGACACCATCGAGTGCACCCGCGTGCTCTACCTCGAGCGCCATGGGTTGCAGGTTCTGCGCAGCCTCACTTTGCCGCCGCCGTACGTGCTGGAGGACATCGCGCCGCGCCCCATTGCCTGGCGCGGCGGGCGCGGACTGCTGACGATGCGTTCGGGCCCGCAAGGTTCGCAGCTTGCGGTGATCGCGGCCAGCCGCAGTCGAGGTGACCTGCTCGAGATCGCCGCGCTGGGAGCGCCCATCGGCACCGCCCATCGCTGGATGGCGGCATCCACCGATGGTAACCGTCTGGTGGCGGTGCACACGCCGCACATCGGCGGCGTGCTGCACGAATACCTGGCCGATGGCAGCACGCTGCGTTCGCGGGTGATCGGTCAGGGGCTCACCAATCACCGCAACGGGACGCGCGAACTGGATCTCGCGGCATGGGTCGACGGCAAGTTGCTGGTGCCAGCGCAGGACCGGCGCAGCCTCGTCTGCTTCGATACGACCCAGCAGTGGGGAGCCTGCCCCACCGTGCCGCTGCCAGGCCGGGTGACGGCAACGGCCGCATGGTCGTGGCGAAACCGTATGGGCGCCGTGGTGTTGCTGGAGGACGGGCAACTGCTGTTCGCGGCGAGCGGTGGCTGAGGTAGGCGTCGCTCCGGTCACTCTGGCGGCAACCGGTTTCCGCGTCTGTCAGTCCTTCTTGCGGAACTCCAAAACGGTCGAGACCAAGCCGATAACCAGCAATGCGAAGACGAAGGCGCCCAGCAGCAGAAGTTCGTTGGGGCTCACTGTTTTCTTCCCATCAAGGCGGCAAGTTTGAAGTAGATACCGAAGCCGAAGATCGATGGAATCCAGATGGCTGTGAATATCGCCTGTTCGCGGTCCTGGACCGCAAACCAAAGATAGGCGGTGACAACGAATGAAATCATCACCGCCAGCAAAATGAAGTAATCCGATTTCCTGAACATTTGACCTCTCCCAAAGTTTTACTGGTCCGAATACTCAATGGCGGCATAGCCCATTGCACTCAGCAAACAACCGGCGATGGCCACCGAGGCGATAACGCGTACCCCCGACGAAATCCCGATCGCGAAGTACTCCAAAGTGATTACGCCCGTCAGGCCGAGTAGCAGTCCCGCGCACCCAAGCACGGTGAGCGCGTTGCCGACGTATGTGAGCATCCTGAAGATGCGCTGCCTTGCCGTGTTCACGGCGAGTCCAGCGCTTTCGCGCTGGCGTTGTTGGGGAGCGCGAACCCCTCGGCTTTGGCGACGAGCACGAGTGCGTCCTCGAATAACGCCCGCGCGGTGCCCGCCACACGCTGCAGGTATCGGTGCACTGCCGCATCCGCTTCGCCACGGTTTTCGCATTCCGCGCTGTATTGCTCGAAGGTGCCGAGATTGAGCACAATCTCGGCGACGTGGCGCGGGCACTCGCAGTACAAGGTGGTCGAGGCTTGGGCAATTTGGGCCAGCGACCGGTCGTCGAAGCGCCGGGGCGGGACTGCCTCGAGCGGCAGCAACGGCGACATTGGCCGTCCGGCCGCCGGTTCGTGATGGATCGCGTCGCGGCAGAGAAGTTCCAGCGCGACCAGGTCGAGCGGCGATTGCGTGACCGCGTAGCCGCGGGCGCGCAATGCGCTCACGACGGTGCCCGGACCGAAGCGATACGCAACCACGGCACACCGCGCGCCGACTGCCTCGACCAGTTCGTCGACGATGGCGACCGAGCCGGACTGGAGCGTCGGCAACTCGACGGCAAGCATGTCAGCACTGACGCCGCGTAGTTGTTCCAGCGCGAAGGCAGGATCGGCGCACGTCGCGACCACGTTGAGATGCGGGATCCCGCTGGCATCGTGGGCGGCGCGCTCGGTCAGCGCTTGGCCAACGAGCGCGACCCGAACCGTTTGCATCGATCCTTCCGCCGCGCCGCGCGCCGACGTATGCACGGCGTCACGCATCGCGCGCAGTGACGCGAGCGGCAGGGTTGCGATGGAGCCGATTGGAGTTCCGATGCTCACCAGATGCTTGATAAGACTCAGGCGGCTCACGTCCCCGGCGGAGTACAGACGATGTCCGCGCGCACTGAGTGCTGGCCCAACGACGCCGTAGCGACGTTCCCACACGCGCAGAGTCTCCACTGGAATGCCCGCCAGACGCGCGCAGGTGCCGCTATGGTAGGTCGGGGCGAAAGGTGCTTCAGTTGGCTGGTCGATGGACATTGGGGGGATCGGACTGTCGAACTTTGGTGACCGTGCAAGATATCATCTTGAACCGTTATTGACAAGTCAATAGCGGTGCATAACGCGCGATTTTCATTGACAATAACAGTTCATCGCATGTATTGTCCAGGACAGAAAATCTTCGCATGGCTTTGGAAGTAATCAACATCGCGGTCCGACCCTGTGCCCAACTGTGAATGGATGCCTGATGCCCCCACCCCCCTGCACGGTGTATTTCGACGGCGCTTGCCCAGTCTGCCGCACGGAAATCGCCCATTACCAACGGCAACGCGGCGCCGAGTCGATCAACTGGGTCGACGCGTCCTCCTGCGACCAGGAAAAGCTTGGCCCGGGCGCGGACAGGACTGCGTTGCTGCGTCGATTCCACGTGCGCGAGGCGGACGGCTCGCTGGCCTCGGGCGCCGCAGCGTTCGTCGCGATCTGGCGCCGTCTGCCGGCATTCGCGTGGCTCGCGACGCTTGCGTCGTTCCGACCCATGCTTGCGGTGCTCGATGCCGGCTATGCGATATTTTTGCGCATCCGGCCATGGTGGCGCCCTGCTCCCACCGGCGCACCATCCGCGCGCGCAGAGCCTGCTTCCACGGATCGATCCTGAGGTGAGCCTGCTCAACAAGCTGCCGGGGTTCAAGCGGTCGCCCGCCGGCCTCGAGTGGGCACTGCTCCGCCGCCTGCCGCTATTCGTCGTGGCAGGGATCGTCGTGCCACTTCTGAGCCTGACGATGCTGTGGCTTGCGGCCGCCTGGCCGGGCGATTTCGTGCCAGCCAAACTCGCGACATCCATTGCAATCGCGCTGGCAAGCCTGGTGATTCTGTACTGGACGGTCGTGTTCACCGGGGCACTCGCATGCGTGATCGTGCTGATTGCAAAAGGACCCGCCTACGTCGCCGACGCCTATCCACTTCCCGATACCGACGCGCCATTGCCCTGAGTCTTTTTCCGCAAGCGAGCGAAACAACACCTTGACTGCTCGCAACATGCTTGCTGCGCAGCTAGCACAGCTCATCGAACGATCAAGTTGAAGGCACTATGCGTATTTTGATGACAGGAGCAACCGGGCTGATCGGGAGGGCATTGGGCAAGGCGCTGGCGGCTCGCGGTGACGTCCTGGTCTGTCTGGTTCGCAATGCGCGCAGCGCCCAGCATCAGCTGCCGTTTCCGTCGACGTGTTTCGAGTGGGACCACCTGCGCGCGGTCCCCGCAGAGGCGCTGCCAGGCGTCGACGCGATCATCCATCTGGCGGGCGAGCCTGTCGCCGCGAAGCGCTGGACGACAGAACAAAAACGATTGATCCTCGAAACGCGCGTGCTCGGCACACGACGGCTCGTTCAGGGATTGTTGGATCATGGCCCGGACATCAAGTCCTTCGTGCATGGATCCGCCATCGGCTTTTATGGGGACCGTGGCGACGCCTCGCTGACCGCGGCCAGCGCGAAGGGAGTCGGCTTTCTCGCTGATGTGGTCGAGGCGTGGGAGGCCGAGCTGCGTTCCTTGACGCAGCAGCGGCAGGATGTGCGCGTGGTGGTGGTGAGGACAGGGATCGTCCTGGCCCGGCAAGGGGGCGCCCTGGCGAAAATGTTGCCACTGTTCCGGGCGTCCGCCGCCGGAAGACTCGGCAACGGGACCCAATGGATGAGCTGGATCCACATCGACGACATCGTCGGCGTGTTTCTGCATGCTCTGGATGCACAGGTGGCCGGCGTCGTGGAAGGGGTCGCGCCGAACCCCGTGACCAACCGCGAATTCACGCGATGCCTGTGTCGGTCGCTGTGGGTACGCGAGAACGCCCCGGCCCCGGTCTTTGCGATCAAGGCGCTCTTTGGCGAAATGGGCGAGATTGTCCTGGAAAGCGCGCGGGTAGAACCGCGGGAGACGCTGGCCTCGGGTTTCCACTACCGATTCGAGTCCATCGACCAGGCATTTGATGATCTGCTGACCCCGCTGCAGGGACTGACCCGGGAAAAGGTGTCGGAACAGTGGGTACCGCATGCGCCGGAAGAAATCTGGCGATTTTTCTGTGACGAAGGCAATCTGGAGGAACTCACGCCCGGGTTCCTGCACTTCAAAGTTCGGGGGAAATCAACCCTCGACATTGGTGAAGGCACGCTGATCGATTACCGCCTGAAGCTGAACGGCATTCCCATGGATTGGCAAAGCAGGATCGAAAACTGGGATCCGGCCCGGCGCTTTGTGGATATTCAGGTAAAGGGACCATACTCGTACTGGCGGCACGCACACGAGTTCATACCGATGGCCAATGGGACCCTGCTGCGCGATATCGTGCATTACCGGCTGCCGCTTGGATGGTTGGGGTCGGTCGTCGCCGGCCGGAAAGTCGAATCGCAGGTCGATCGCATCTTCTCCTACCGCTCGACGAAAATTGCCGAGCGCTTCGCGCGGTGACCGCCATTTGCGGCCAGATGCTTGCCTCTTGCACCATCCACATGGCGTGCGAATCAACAAGGAGTCTCATGTCTACCAGTGCCACACCCTCGCTTGATGGCGATGACCATGGCGGCGACCTCCCGGTGTCCTCGCGCATTCGATCCCGCCTGATACGCGCCAAACAGCGCTTTCACGCCAACGACAACATTTCCGCCTACGTCATGGAAGGCGAAATTGACGCGCTCCGGACCGAGGTCGAGGCAAAAATGGCCGAAGTGCTCAAGAGTCTCGTCATCGACACTGAAGGGGACCACAACACGCAGGGGACCGCTCGCCGCGTCGCCAAGATGTTCCTGACCGAGGTTTTCAAGGGCCGCTATCACGCAATGCCGGTGGTGACCGAGTTCCCGAACATCGAGCAACTTAACGAGTTGCTGATTGTCGGCCCGATCACCGCGCGCAGCGCCTGTTCGCACCACCTCTGCCCGATTCTCGGCAAGGTATGGATCGGCATCATGCCCAACGAACGTTCCAATCTGATCGGCCTGTCCAAGTACGCGCGCATCTGCGACTGGGTGATGAGCCGCCCGCAGATCCAGGAAGAGGCCGTCATGCAGCTGGCGAACATTCTCCAGGACAAGGTGAAGCCCGACGGCTTGGCGATCGTGATCGAGGCCGACCACCTTTGCATGCACTGGCGAGGCGTCAAGGACGCCGATTCCCGCATGACCAACAGCGTGATGCGCGGCTCCTTCCTCAAGAATCCCGATCTGCGGCGCGAATTTCTCTCGCTGCTGAGCAAGAAGAACAGCTAAGAGCCGTCTGCCCAATGAAGAAACCGACGCTCGTGCATTTGTTGCATGCAAGCTGGGTGGTCGCGCATTTCTCGGCCTTCCCGTTGTCCTGCCTGTGTTGGACGTTTGTGAACGGCTACATCCCCTCGCACAGGCGCGATGAAACCCAGGCAGCTCGTCCATGAACAAGGCCGGAGCGAAGCCTTCAGCGTGTGACTTCTTCAATGTCCCGCAGCGCTCCTGCATCCCCAAGCTCGTCACTCGGCGTCCCCCTTATGGCGATACCTTCCGTCAAATCCCGGACAACCGTCG
>JBKJSU010000589.1:0-4332 GCA_046594415.1 Casimicrobiaceae bacterium
TGATGCGCGGCTCGTTCCTCAAGAACCCCGACCTGCGGCGCGAATTCCTTTCGCTGCTCAGCAAGAAAAACGCTTGAACCCCACGCCGATAACGGAGAATTCCATGCTGGTACGCCTATTGTATGCAAGCAGAGCAGTCGACGATGTATCGCAGGAGGAACTGCTCACGATCCTGTCGCAATCCAAGGCCCACAATCCCGCCAGTGGCATCACGGGGGTTCTGTGCTCGAGCGGGCGCCTGTTTTTGCAGTTGCTGGAGGGCGGACGCCTGCAGGTCAACGCACTGTACAACCAGATTGCTGCGGATAAACGGCATGAAGATGTGGTGATCCTTACCTACGAGGAGATCAGCGAAAGGAGGTTCGCCAACTGGTCGATGGGTCTGGTCAACCTGGATCGCGTGAACGCGTCCCTGCTGCTCAAGTATTCGGAAAGCGCCACTCTTGACCCCTATGGCGTTTCCGGCTCCGCATCGATGGCCCTGCTCGGCGAATTGATGGCTACGGCGTCGATCGTGGGCCGCGCCGACCACTTGCCTTCTGCGGCACGCTAGGCTGGGGTCAATCCCGCGCTGCGAGAAGTCCCCGTCGGAGCTCGACATCATGCCGATCCATAGATTTGACGCCATCATCGTTGGTGCGGGCCAGGCCGGGCCGGCAATTGCCGCGCGCTGCAGCAGGGAGGGACTGAAGACGGCGGTGATCGAACGTCAGCACTTCGGTGGAACCTGTGTGAACGTCGGCTGCGTGCCCACGAAGACCTTGGTGGCCAGCGCACGCGCGATCCGCCAGGCGCAACGCGGCGCGGAGTACGGCTTTGATATCGGCACCCTCAGCGTCGACATGGCACGCGTGAAGGCGCGCAAGGACGGCATCGTCACGCACTCGCGTCAGGGTGTCGAAGCGTGGATGCGCGGCTTGAAGAATGTGGAGGTGATCGTCGGTGATGCCCGCTTCGTCGGCCCTGGCACGGTCGACGTCAACGGCCGGCAGCTGGCGGCGCCGCGCATCTTCCTCAATGTCGGCGGGCGGTCGGTTCGCCCACCGCTGCCAGGGATCGACAGCGTGACGACGCTCGACAACGTCTCGATCATGGAACTGGCCGAGGTGCCCGAGCACCTGGTTATCATCGGCGGCAGCTACATCGGCCTGGAGTTTGCGCAGATGATGCGGCGCTTCGGCGCCGCAGTGACGGTGGTGGAAAAGTCAGCCCGGTTGCTGCCGCGTGAGGATGCCGATGTCGCCGATGCCATCCGCGGCATCCTTGAGGCCGAAGGTGTGCGGTTCGAGCTGGGCGCTGAGTGCCTGTCGCTGGCCCCGGACGGGGAGAGGATCGTCGTCGGTGCGGTTTGTGGTACGGACAGCCCAACCGTTCTTGGCAGCCATGTCTTGCTGGCTGTGGGCCGCCGACCCAATACGGATGGACTCGGGCTCGATCTGGCTGGCATCCGCACCGACGAACGCGGATACATCGTCGTCGACGACCAGTGCCAGAGCAGCGCAGACGGTGTGTGGGCGGTTGGAGACTGCAACGGCCGCGGCGCCTTCACGCACACCGCCTGGAACGATCACGAGATCGTCGTGGCCAACCTGTTCGACAACGATCCACGACGCATCACCGATCGCATCCCCTGTTACGCGCTCTTCATTGACCCCGCACTCGGTCGCATCGGCATCACCGAAACCGAAGCTCGCGCCAGCGGGCGCCAGGTGCTGCGCGCCAAGATGCCGATGCTACGGGTAGGGCGCGCGCGCGAGGCCGGCGAAACGCAAGGCTTCATGAAGGTACTGGTGGACGCCGACACCCAGTTGTTGCTGGGCGCGGCCATCCTCGGACTCAACGGCGACGAGGTCGTGCACGCCCTCCTGGACGTGATGAGTGCCAGGCAGCCGTACACCGTCATCGCACGGTCCATGCACATCCACCCTACCGTCAGTGAACTGGTGCCGACTCTACTGCAGCAATTGAAACCACTGTCCTGAACTGCAAGTCAGTTCTGACCGCATTCTCGCCCTGCAGTGCGAAGCGGCAGCCTAGGGCGACGCCTTCTTCCAGCTGGCGTCGGGAGCGAAGACCTGCATCGCGCGTGCCCGCGCATCCGTGCCGGAGCCGAGGTCCTTCTGATAGGCCCGTCCGACGGCACTGACGATGAACGTCATCACGCCCGTATCGCCGTATTTGGCCGGCCACGCCACGAACGCATGGCCTCCGGTCATCTGGCCGTTCTTGACGTAGCTCATGGCGCCGCCGGAAGCGTCCTTGCCCTGCCCGGTAAGGATGCGGTAGTGGTAGCCGTGGTAGGCGTCGCCCCCCTTCACGCCGGCGGCAACCGGCCCGAGCGGACTTGGCGCCTCACCTTCCAGCGTGGGCCAGAAGAGTCCATCGCGTTTCCCGGGCGAGGAGAGAATCTTCTGCGCGTATTGCTTGGCGCCGCCGCGACCACGATCGCCCGACCTATATTCCTGCTGGGCATCGGTCAACGCCAGCATGACCTGGATCACGTCGAGTTCGTTGCGGCCGATGCGGCGCGTGCGCAATTCGTCCGGGGTGTGCCGGGTGTCGAAGCGCCAGCCTGCCGTGGTTTTTTCCAGCGGGATCGGCATGGTCCAGCCACGCGTGCCCACTTCGAGGTAGGCCTTGGTCTCGCCGGCCGGGACGATGCGATGGGCGGCGGCACCAAGGCGCTCTGGAGCCTCGGCCTCATCGTCGTGCCGTTCCTGATCGCCGTGCTCTATATCCTCTTCCGCGGCGGCAGCATGGCGCAGCGTCAGCGCGCGACGATGGAGAAGGCCAGGTCGGACACCGACTCCTATATCCGCAGCGTGGCGGACAAGTCGTCGGCGGACCATATCGCGGACGCCAAGGCGCTGCTCGACGGCGGCACGATCAACGCGGACGAATTTGCCAAGCTCAAGGCCAAGGCGCTGTCATAGGCGGGATGCAGCAGTCATTCACGACCGGGCTGCGTCCACGCGCGGACGCGCCCGGAATCGTGCGCAGGTACGCCTACCCTGCGTTGCCATCGAGCCGGTGGCGCGACAGCACCGGCCAATACCGTACCGTGTAGATCGCAAACGCGCCCGACCAGCACAGGCCGGACACGACAACCGTTGCGAGGTATGCACTCGGCAGCAGCATGCCGCCGAAAACGCGTATCACTGCCGCGATCGCGACCAGCAGGTAACAGGTCACCTCGAAGCGATCCGCGACGAGCGGACGGCCCGTGTGGCCGCGTGCGGTGCGCGTCATCATGCCGATCGTCATGCCGCCGATTGCGCCGATCGTCAGCGCGTGCACGGCGAACAGTTCGCCCACCACGCCCGCCGCCGCGAGGCCGCGCAGCGCCAGGTAGACGACGATCCAGCCGTACGCCATGTGCAGGACCCACACCATCGGCGTGCGCAGCGTGCGCCACGGCTGCCACAGCCAGAGCCGCGCGGCGTGCGCAATCGCCACGACCATGGCCAGCAGTGCAATGATCCAGGGCGGCGCCAGCAACAGGTCGGCAACCAGCAGCAGCAGCACCCCGCCCAACGCCAGTTTCTCCACGACCGGGTGCCGCGTGGCCTTGGCGCCCGGTACGCCATTGTTGGTGAACATCGGAATCACGCGGCCGCCCATCACGGCCATGATGAACAGCACGAGGTCGAGCCCGACCTGCAGGCTCGCGCGCTCCGGCCAACCAATTGCGCCGGCGTGCGCCAGGTGAAACGTCATGACGGCAACGCCGAGCAGTGCCAGCAGCGCGATGAAGAAGTAGTTGCGGCGATTGCCGCTCTGCACGATGGGAATGCCGATGCCGATGGCAACGGCCACCGGAAACGCCGCGTTGACCACCGCCGTGGCCGTGGCGTACGGCGTCAACGCCAGGACGCGGCCCGCGATCCATAGCGCCGCAAATGCCATCAGCCAGCCGCCGGTGGGCGTCGGCTTTGCAGTCCAGTTGCGCACCGCCGTGAAGAGGAAGCCCGTGACCACCGCAATCGTGTAGCCGAACAGCATCTCGTGCGCGTGCCACGCCGGACTGCGCAGGTACGTGGCCGGAAGGGCGCCTGCGTACTGCAGCACCCACAGCAGGATCGAGATCGCGGCGAACGAACTGGCCAGCAGGTAAAACGGACGAAAGCCGAGGCTCCACAGCGCGAATCCGGGCGCCGCCGACGCGGATTGCGCCGGTTGATCTGCCGGCCGCACCAGCCGCGTCACTCGAGACGGACCGGCTGGCCGAACCGGTCGAACGGAATGTAGGCACCGTGCGTTCCCGCCTTGATGGCATCGACCATCTGCTCCAGCGGCACCTCGGCATCCTTGCTGGTCGGGGCGCGGCCACCC
>JBKJSU010000203.1:0-9230 GCA_046594415.1 Casimicrobiaceae bacterium
TTCGGCCGGCTGTCCGCCTGGCAGAACTGGATCTTCACGCGGCCCAACGCCTCCGGCGAGCGGGGCGCGCTCAAGGTCTACGGCAAGGGCGGCAAGGCGCAGTTCGACTTCGACCGCGTCTGAGCCCTTCCCCGCAATCAGGCGGTTCCACCCGCCGCAACGAATGGATGCCGCGATGAGTTCGATCGACTACAGCGAAAAGATCCCCAACAACGTCAACCTCGCCGGCGACCGCACGCTGCAACGCGCGCTCGAGCACTGGCAACCCAACTTCCTGCAATGGTGGGCGGAAATGGGTCCCGAGGGCACGCGCGAGGCGGAGGTGTACCTGCGCACCGCGGTCAGCGTCGACCCCGGCGGCTGGGCGCATTTCGATCACGTCCGGATGCCCGACTATCGCTGGGGTATTTTCCTCACGCCTGCCGATACCGAGCGCAAGATCCACTTCGGTGAGCACATGGGGCAGCCGGTGTGGCAGGACGTGCCGGGCGAGCACCGCGCCAACCTGCGCCGCATCATCGTCACGCAGGGCGACACCGAGCCTGCGTCCATCGAACAGCAGCGCCACCTCGGGCTGACCGCGCCATCACTCTACGACCTGCGCAATCTTTTCCAGATCAATGTCGAGGAAGGCCGCCATCTGTGGGCGATGGTTTACCTGCTGCACCGGCATTTCGGCCGCGATGGGCGCGAGGAAGCCGATGCGCTGCTCCAGCGCCGGTCCGGCGACACCGACAATCCGCGCATCCTCGGCGCATTCAACGAGCGCACGCCCGACTGGCTCGCGTTCTACATGTTCACTTACTTCACCGATCGCGACGGCAAGTTCCAGTTGTGCGCGCTGGCCGAGTCGGGCTTCGATCCGCTGGCGCGGACCACCAAGTTCATGCTGACGGAGGAAGCGCATCACATGTTCGTCGGCGAGTCCGGCGTATCGCGCGTCGTGCAGCGCACCTGCCAGGTCATGAACGAACTCGGCACCGACGACCCCACCCGCCTGCGCGCCGCCGGCGTGATCGACCTGCCGACGATCCAGCGCTACCTCAATTTCCACTTCGCGGTGACCATCGACCTCTTCGGCGCCGACGTGTCGTCCAATGCCGCCACGTTCTACGGCGCCGGCCTCAAGGGCCGCTTCGAGGAAACCAAACGCGACGACGACCATCGCCTGCACGACCGGACCTATCCGGTGCAGGAGATCGCCGACGGCCGCATCGTCACGCGCGACGCGCCAATGCTCAACGCCTTGAACGAGGTACTGCGCGACGACTACATCCGCGATTCGGTGGGCGGCATCGGGCGTTGGAACAAGGTCATCGAAAAGGCCGGCATCCCGTTCCGGCTCACCGTCCCGCACAAGGCCTTCAATCGCAAGATCGGCGCCTTCGCCAACGCCCGCGTGGCGCCGGACGGCCGCGTGATCAGCGCGGCTGAATGGACGGCGCACGAGTCGTCGTGGCTGCCCACGGCCGAGGATCGCGCGTTTGTCGCATCGCTGATGGGCCGCGTGGTCGAGCCGGGCAGGTTCGCGCACTGGATCGCGCCGCCGGCGATAGGCGTCAATCGCCAGCCGGTCGATTTCGACTACGTGCGCTTCAACTGACCGACCCATGAGCAGCGGCGCGACAACCACGGACAACGGCTCGGAGGTGCTGCGCCAGCACCTCATCGACCCCGAGATCTGCATTCGCTGCAACACGTGCGAGGAAACCTGCCCGCTCGACGCGATCACGCACGACTCGCGCAATTACGTCGTCGATCCCGCCATCTGCAACGGCTGCAACGCCTGCGTCGCGCCCTGCCCCACCGGCGCGATCGACAACTGGCGCAACGTTGCGCGCGCGCTGGCGTGGCCGGTGGCCGAGCAACTCACCTGGGACGCGCTGCCCTCCCAGCAGGCGTCCACCGTCAGCACGCCTGCGGGCCTGCCGCCGGAAATCGCCGCCATCACCGCATTAGCCAGCGCCGGCCAAGGCGGCGCGTCGGCGCCACCATGGTCGGCGGCGCAACCCTACGTCAACGTGCACACGCTGGAGCAACCGGCAACGGCAACGATCACCGGCAACTTTCGCCTGACAGCGGACAACGCCACCAGCGACATCCGCCACCTCGTGCTCGATTTCGGCGGCGCCGCGTTTCCGGTGCTCGAGGGCCAGACCATCGGCATCCTGCCGCCGGGACTCGATGCGCATGGCCGCCCGCATCACGTGCGGCTCTATTCGGTGGCCAGCCCGCGCGACGGCGAGCGGCCGCGCTACAACAATGTCGCGATCACGGTCAAGCGCGTCACCGAGGACCACGCCGGCGCACCGGTGGCCGGCGTCGCATCCAATTATCTGTGCGACCTCGCCAAGGGTGCGACGGTCAAGGTCGTGGGACCGTTCGGCACCTCGTTCCTGATGCCCAATCATCCCGGCGCACGGTTGTTGATGATCTGCACCGGCACCGGCTCGGCGCCGATGCGCGCAATGACCGAGCGCCGCCGCCGCCGCATCGCGCTCAACGAAGGCGGCGACCTCATGCTGTTCTTCGGGGCGCGTACGCCCGAGGAACTCCCCTACTGCGGTCCGCTGATGAAGCTGCCGGCGTCCTTCATCGACATCAACCTCGCCTATTCGCGCATTCCCGGCACACCGCGCCAATACGTGCAGGACCTGATCCGCGTGCGCGGCGCCGACGTGGCGGCGCGCCTGGCCGACGCGCAATGCTTCGTCTACGTGTGCGGCTTGAAGAGCATGGAACAAGGCGTCGACGACGCCTTTCGCGACGCGTGCCGCCAGCATGGGCAGGACTGGGATGCGCTGCTGCCGACGCTGCGAGCGCAGGGGCGCTACCACCTCGAGACCTACTGAACAGTGGCGCGAACCGCTAGCGTTTCAACAACAATGCTCGCGCGTACACGTCGTCGCGCGGCATTCCCGTCACCGCCGCCACCACGCGAGCAGCCTTGGCCGGCGGCAGGTCCTCGAGCAATGCCTGCAGCCAGCGCAGGTGCTCGGGCGACAGCTCCACACCTTCGACGGCGACATGTTCCGGCGCATCGATGACCAGCACGAACTCGCCACGCTGCCGCTGCGGTTCGGCCGCAATCCACGCGGCGGCCTCCCCCAGAGGCATGCGGGCAATCGACTCGAATTTCTTGGTGATCTCGCGGGCGATGACGATGTCGCGGGTCGGCGCGAGGACGCCAGCCAGCTCGGTGACCGTCGCCACCACCCGGTGCGGCGCCTCGTAGAGCACCAACGCGGCATCGAGCGCACCGAAGCGATCGAGCCATTGGCGGCGGGCCTTCGCCTGCGCCGGCAGGAACCCGGCAAAGATGAAGCAGTCCGCCACGAGCCCGGCCGCCGATACCGCGGCCACGACCGCCGAGGGTCCGGGAATCGGAACGACCGGAAATCCTGCCGCCCGTATCGCGAGCACCAGTCGCGCGCCCGGGTCGCTGATCGCGGGCGTGCCCGCATCGCTGATCAACGCGACGCTGCGCCCGGCGCGCAGCCACTCGGCCACCACGTGCGTCTTCTGGTCCTCATTGTGGGCATGCAGCGCCACCGGATGCGTCACGATGCCGTAATGACGCAGCAACGTTCCCGAGGTGCGGGTGTCCTCGGCCGCGATGACGTCGACACTCGCGAGGACATCCAGCGCCCGCAAGGTCAGGTCACGCAAGTTACCGAGAGGCGTGGCCACCACATATAATGAGCCGCCAATGGCGCGAAATCGCGCGTCCACTGCGTGCCCGCCCTGCGTTGCTGGCGCGCCTTCGTCCACTTCGATACCGTCCGGCTTTGTCACGACTCGATCCATTTCGCGTGGGCACCATCGATGCCAAGTCCCCGGCGCGCCGGTGGGCGCTGTTGATGGGGTGCGCGCTTGCGCTCGCCGCCGCATTCTCCGCTGCGCAAACGCCCCCGGCAAGCAGCGCCCCCGCGGGCTCCGTCCCGCAAGTGCCCCCGGACAAGCCCGCCACGTCCGACGCCGCCGACAAAGCCGGTGCACCTGAAGCACCCGACAAGGCCGTCACGCCGGCGGCGCCCGACAAGGTCGCCAATGCGGTGGACATCGCGATCGTGCTGCCGCTCGAATCGACGCAGTATGCACGCGCGGCCGACGCGGTCCGCTCTGGATTTTTCGCGGCCGCGGAGGCCTCGGGAACGCGTGTCAAGGTACGCGCCTTTGCGCACGGCGACGACGACGTGCTGCTTGCCTTCGAAGCAGCGCGCGCCTCCGGCGCGAAGATCATCGTCGGGCCGCTGGTGCGCGACGATGTCCGCACGGTGGCCAGCATGTCGCTCGAGATGCCCACCACGCTGGCCTTGAACCAGCTCGACGATGTCACCGCCACGCCGCCCAACCTTTACACGCTGGCCCTGGGCGTGGATGGCGATGCCCGGCTGATCGCGCGCCGCATGCGCACCGATGCCGCGCAAAACGTCGCGGTGGTCAGCGCCGATACGCCGCTGATGAAGCGCATGGTCGGCGCATTCGGCGCGGAATGGTCGCAAGGCGGCGGCAACGCCCCGAGCGTGTACGGTTTTGTCGCGACGCCGGAAGCATTGGCAAGGCTGCGCCGCGAATTGGTGAAAAAACTGCCGGACGCCGCCATGCTGGCCGTCGACGGTGTCAGCGCGACCCAGGCCAAGCCCTACCTTGGCACGACCCGCACCTATGCCAGCGGGCTCGTATTCGAACGCGCCACGGCTGCCGTCATGCGCGACCTCGACGGACTCGTCGTCGTCGAAATTCCGTGGCTCGTGACGCCGCAAGCGCCGCAATTCGCGAACCTGCCCCGGAAGGAGTTTCCCAGCGACGCATTGACGCGGCTCTACGCGCTGGGCCTCGATGCTTTCCGTGCCGCACAGGCGTTGCGCGACACGTCGGCCGAGCGCGTGACCTTCGAAGGCGCCACCGGCAAGGTGACGCTGATCGAGGGCCACCAATTCCAGCGCGAAGGCGTGTTCGCGGTCCTTCGGGCGGGTCAACTCGCCCCGCTCGATGGTGCGCGCTGACGCCACACCACACGCGCGCCGCCGTGCCGGCGCCGGCAGCCGTTGCGAAGACGCCGCGGCGCATTTCCTGGTATCCAAGGGCCTCACGATCGTGGCGCGCAATTTCCGCACCCGGCGCGGCGAAATCGATCTCATCGCCCGCGATGGCGAAGTGCTCGTCTTCGTGGAAGTGCGGCTGCGCAGCAGTGCGGCCTTCGGCGGCGCTGTGGCCAGCATCACCCCTGCCAAGTGTGCCCGCCTGGTGGCGGCGGCCGGCGCCTACCTGACACGGCTCGGCCGCGAGCCGCCTTGCCGCTTCGATGCCATCCTCTTCGAAGGCACGGACACTACGCGGCCCACCTGGGTGCGCAACATCCTGGACGTCTAGCCGCAAAGAGGGCGCCTGCTAGAATCCCGGCACGATGATCGATCACATGAAACGCATCCGCGGCCACTTCGCGGAGAGCGCGCAACTGAAGCTCGATGCTGCCGAGGAACTGGCGCCCGCGGTCGCCCGCGCCGCGGCGGTGATGACCGAAAGCCTGTTCGCCGACGGCAAGATCCTGTCCTGCGGCAACGGTGGTTCGGCCGCCGACGCGCAGCACTTTGCCGCCGAACTGGTCGGCCGGTTCGAGCGGGAACGGCCGGAGTTGCCGGCGATCGCGCTGTCGACCGACACGTCGCTGCTCACCGCCATCGCCAACGACTACTCCTTCGAGCAGGTGTTTGCGAAGCAGGTGCGCGCACTGGGCGCCAAGGGCGACGTGCTCCTGGCGATCTCGACCTCGGGCAATTCCGGCAATGTCATCGCCGCGATCGAGGCCGCGCACGCGCGGGACATGCGGATCGTCGCCCTCACCGGCAAGGGTGGCGGTCGCATCGGTGAACTTATGCGTCCGGCCGACGTCAATCTCTGTGTGCCGCACGACCGTACGGCCCGAATCCAGGAGGTTCACCTGTTGCTGATCCATTGCCTGTGCGACGCCATCGATGCCACCCTGCTTGGAGACGAGGAGTGACGATCAACCGCATCGCGGCCGCGTGCGCTGCCGTTACGCTCGTGGTCATGCTCGCCGCCTGCGTGCCCGCGGTGATCGCTCTCGGCGTCGGGGGCGCCGCGATGGTGGCCACCGATCGCCGCACCGCCGGTGCCCAGGTCGACGACGAGACCATCGAGTTGAAGGTCGCCGACCAGATCCGCACGCTGTACGGCGACAGGGTCCACGTCAACGTCACCAGCGTCAACGGCATCGTGCTGCTCACCGGCGAGGTGCCGGATACCGGCGCTTCGGCAAGCATCGCCACCGCGGCCAAGGGCATCGAGAAGGTCCGCGCCGTCCACAACGAATTCGTGGTCGTTGTGCCCAACTCGGACATGTCCGCGCGCACCAACGATTCGTTCATCACGACCAAGGTCAAGGGGCGCTTTGTCGAAGCCAACAAGTTTCCGCCCAACGCCGTCAAGGTCGTCACCGAGCGCGCCGTCGTGTACCTGATGGGCATCGTCAGCAAGCAGGAAGGCACCGCGGCGGGTGAGACCGCCGCGTCGACCGAGGGTGTGGCCCGGGTCGTCAAGGTCTTCGAATATCGCGGCTAATGGCCGGCAACCAGGCACCGGTGCCGTCCCTTCGACTTTGAGCGCGCCTCGCTACGCTGACCGGATCGCCACGCGCGCCGATGCGCTTGCAAGCATCGCGCGGCTGCCGCGCCCGCTGGTAATGACCAACGGCGTGTTCGACCTGTTGCATCGTGGTCACGTCGCCTACCTCGAAGCCGCACGCGCACTGGGCGCCGCGCTGGTCGTGGCTGTCAACAGCGACGCGTCGGTCAGGCGGCTCGACAAGGGCACCGATCGTCCGCTTAATACGCTGGAAGACCGGATGGCCGTACTCGCGGCACTGGCCGCCGTCGACCTCGTGGTGCCGTTCGACGACGACACGCCGCGCGACCTGATCGTCGCGGCCATGCCCGACGTGCTGGTCAAGGGCGGCGACTACTCCTCCGCAACCACAGCCGGCGCCGCCGAGGTCATCGCCAACGGGGGCCGCTTTGCCGCGATCCCGTTTGCCTTCGACCGCTCGACAACCTCGCTCGTGGAGCGCATCCGCGCTCGCTGACCGCGGACCCGGCCTTGGTATAATCGGGGCATGCTGCAACACGACAAAGAAGTCGACGCGCGCGGGCTCAACTGCCCGCTGCCCATCCTGCGCACCAAGAAAACCCTGAACGACATGCATTCGGGTGAAGTGGTGCGCATCCTCGCGACGGACCCGGCCAGCGTGCGCGACTTTCAAGCCTTTGCGCGTCAGACCGGCAACGAGCTGGTCGAGTACGGCGAGGCCGATGGCGCGTTCTGGTTCCTGCTGCGCCGGCGCTAGCGGCCACAGGCCACCTGGTCCGGAGCGGTGTGTCGCGCTACCGCCGATAGCGGTTGAGGAAGTCCGCGACGATGCCCTTCTGCGAGCGGTCGATGGCCGCGTCGAGCGTGCGATCGGAGGGATCGTATTGCTTGGCCTTGCGGAACGCGGCGATCGCCTCCTGGTGATAGCCCTGCGCCTGCAGCGCCTGCCCCAGGCAGCGATACGATTCGGCATTGGCCAATTCGAGTTCGGTCCACGCGCGACATAGCTCGGCCGCGCGCCGCCAGTTGCCCGCACGCAACATCCGCGGGCCTTCGACACTCACCACCGCGACCTTGGCCTTGCGTTCCGCGAACATGGTGGCAACGTCACGATCGATCGGATCATCTTTGGCATTTGCATTGCCGGGTCCAGGCACGGTAACGGCGCCCGGGGTGGCCGGCAGTGTCGTTGCCGGCGCGTTGGCGCGCGCGAGCGGCGCCGGTGCCGCGGCCGGCGCAGGCGGCGGTGGCTGCGGCAAGCCGGAAATGCGCCCGCCGCCGGCAAAGCCGCCGGTCAGGCTGCTCGGGGACGGAATGGCTTCGGCGATCGTGGTCCGCGCCCACGCGATCGAATCGGCCATCGGCTGATGCCAGGCGACACCGTAGAGCCACAACATGGCCGCCAGCCCGCACACGCCGGTGACGGAATTGAGCACGCCGGCCGGGCCGTGCGTGACCAGCACGTCCTGCGCAAAGTCCCAATCGGTTTCCTGGTTCTGCGCGAGCTTTTCGTAGGACACGGCGATCAGCACCGGCGCCACCAGCGGGAAGCCGCAGCCGATGCCTTCCCACCATACGCGTAAGGACCGGCGCAGTGCGCGGTCCAATTGCGCGCGCGTGTCGCGCCGCGCATACGCGTCGGAGATGGAGAACTGCAGGAACACGCCGAACAGCCACTTACCCGGCGTGATGCCGATCGACGCGATGAGCAGTGCCTCGATCGGGATCCAGGAGGCGGTGATGAGCACCGGCGCCAGCAGCGGATGGCCGACCCAGAACGCAAGCTCGCCCGGGACGAGGTTCATGCCGCGCATCTCGGACAGCAGGAGCGCCAGGACGAGACCCCAGATCGCATAGTCGAAGACACGCGCGGACAGCCGCTGCCACGGACGCGGCTCGCTGGTGCGACCCGACTTTGCGCGCTCCAACTCCGCCATGCGCAGTTGGAAGATCCAGCTCGCATCCTCCTGCGGCTGGTTGGTGCCGAGGAACACGCTCTTCTCCCGCCGCCAGTTGAGGATGGCGAGGTCCGTTTGCGGAACGAGCGTCGCCGACGGCGCACCCTTCCTGCGCGCAAGGAACGCAATGCCGTGCACGGCGCCGTACACCAGAGTCAGCGCCAGCAGCGTGATGGTCAGCCAGACCAGCACCTGCTTCGCCACGAGAATCGTATCGGCCGGGGTCACGAAGACGATGGCGCCCGCGATGAAGGCGCCGAACAGCGCGCACAGTCCGATCGTCACGATGGGCGACCGGCCGAAGGACGCGACGCGCTCAGTCAGGCCCGGATGATGCAGGTTGCGCTCAGCCACCGGCTCGGACGCATCGAGCCCGGTCTCGAGCTCGTCGTCCATCGCCTCCGGCGTGGGCCGGCGCATCGGTTCGGCGATGTCGCCGACATCGGTCTGCTCGCCGGCTTCCGCCACGGCGTTGCTGACGACATGCGCGATGCGCTGTTCCGTGGTCCCCGCCGATACAGCCAGTTCCTGGTCGTAGCGCAGGCGACGGTCGCCATCCGAAAGGATGCGGCTCGCGTGATTGATGAAGCGCAGCGCCTCCTCGACATTGCCCTGCCCGTCGCGCGTACCGGCGTAATACTTCCGGATCAGGCGGCGCAGGGC
>JBKJSU010000371.1:0-5622 GCA_046594415.1 Casimicrobiaceae bacterium
GATCGACTGGGACCCGGTGGCCATCGTGCTCGGCCGGACGGTGGTAGCTGCGCTCGCGCTCGGGCTGTGGCTGCAGGTGCGCCGGGCGCCGATGCTGCGCCCATCGGCATCGCTGGCGCTGTCCGGCGCCATCCTGGCCCTGCACTGGTATGCGTTCTTCGCCGCGATTGCCGCCTCAAGCGTCACCATGGGCCTGCTGGGTTTTGCGAGCTTCCCCCTGTTCGTGCTGGTGCTGGAACGGCGGCGTCGACGCGGCCCCTGGCGCACGGTGGACCTTGTGACGGCCGGGCTCGTCGTGGCGGGACTCACGTTGACGGTGCGGGAATTCAACTGGGCGAACGCCGACGTCCATGGCCTGGCCTGGGGCATCGTTTCCGGCTTCACCTTTGCGTGGCTGGTCGTGCGCACGCGCTCATTCATGGCCGACAACCGCGCGTCGTCGCTGGCGTTCTGGCTCAACGTGTTCGCTGCGCTGTGCTTGCTGCCGATCGTGCTGGCCACCGGCGGGGCCGGCGGGGCCATCGATGCTAGTTCGCTGGGATTGATCCTGGTGCTGGGCGTCCTGTGCACAGCCGTCGCGCATACGCTCTTCATCGTGGGCATAGCCGGTGTCGGGGCACTCACGGCGGCCATCGTCGCGGCGCTGGAACCGGTCTATGGCATCGGGCTCGCCTGGGCCCTGCTGGGGGAGGTGCCGGGCATCCGCATCGTCATTGGCGCGGCGCTGCTGGTGGCCGCCGCGATCGTCGCGTCGACGCAGGCGCAGCGCGCATCGCTGCCGTGACCGGCATGGCGCTCGTCGTCGCGATTCGGTAGCATCGCGGCTCACGCAATTTTTCCCGGCACATTCCCATGCATATCGGCATCGTCGGCCTCGGCCGGATGGGCGGCAACATGGCCCGCAGGCTCGCACGCGGTGGCGCGAGCGTCATCGGCTTCGATCCGGACGCCGCAGCTGCCGCGGCGCTGGCCAAGGACGGTGTGCTCACCGCCGCATCCTCGCTGGTGGAACTGGCGCGCGCATTGCCCGCGCCGCGCATCGTCTGGCTGATGGTACCGGCGGGCGCGACCACCGAACTCGCGATCGAGACGATCTGGCCCGAATTGGCGGCCGGTGACGTCATCGTCGACGGCGGCAATGCCAACTACAAGGATTCGCAACGTCGCGCGGCCGCGCTGGCCGCCGCCGGCATCCACTTCGTCGATTGCGGCGTGTCCGGTGGCGTGTGGGGCCTCGAGAACGGCTATGCGCTGATGTTCGGCGGCAATCCGACGGCCGCTGCGCTGATCGTGCCGCTGGCGCGCATCCTGGCGCCTGCGCCGGACCGCGGCTGGCTGCATTGCGGACCCGCCGGCGCGGGGCACTTCGTCAAGATGATCCACAACGGCATCGAGTACGGAATGATGCAGTCGTTCGCGGAAGGCTTCGCGCTGATGGAGAACAAGCACGACCTGAACCTGGACGTGGCAGCGGTCGCTGAACTTTGGCGCCATGGGAGCGTGGTCCGCTCCTGGTTGCTGGACCTCACCGCCGATTTTCTGGCCAAGGATTCCGTGCTCGCGGATGTGGCGCCGGTCGTTGCCGACTCGGGCGAAGGCCGCTGGACCGTCAACGAGGCCGTGGAGCAGGGCCTGCCGGCGCCGGTGCTGACGCTCGCGCTGATGGCGCGCTTCGGGAGCCAGGGCAGGAGCGCCTATGCGGACCGGTTGCTGGCGATGATGCGCAAGAGCTTCGGCGGCCACGCGATCACCAAGGGCAACGCGCCATGATCCTCGTCGTAATGGGCGTATGCGGTTGCGGCAAGACCACGATCGGCCGGGCGCTGGCCGCAGCGCTCGGCTGGCCGTTCCACGACGCGGATGACTTCCACCCGGACGCCAACGTCGCCAAGATGGCGGCGGGCATCGCGCTGGAGGACAACGACCGCTGGCCGTGGCTCGACTGCATCGTGACCGCGATGCAAGGCATGCAATCCGAAGGCGGCCACGCCGTGCTCGCATGTTCGGCCCTGAAGCAGGCTTACCGGGACCGGCTGCGTGGGGCCGGCGACGTTCGCTTCGTGTATCTGCGCGGCGATGCCGAGACCATTGCCACGCGCTTGGCGGCGCGCAGCCACAAGTACATGCCGGCGTCGCTGCTGCCGTCGCAGTTCGCGACGCTGGAAGAGCCGCGTGACGCGCTGGTCGTCGACATCCGGCAGTCGCCGGCGCAGCAGGTGCATTTCGTGCGCACGCACTACGCGCTCGTCGCAGCGCCAAGCGCGCGATGAGCAAGCGTCCACCCAGGCAGGGCACCGCCGTCGGCTATCTGGGCCGCGATCCGCGCCGCTGGCTGGGCGCGGTCAGCACCCCGGTCTTTCGCGCGTCGACAATCCTGTTTCCGACCACGGTTGATTTCAATGCCGCGATCGCGGGCGCGTACGACGGGCTCACCTACGGGCTGCACGGGCTGCCTACCGTCACGGACCTGGAACAGGCGATTGCCGCGCTGGAGGGCGGACACGCCGCGCTGGCGGTGCCGTCAGGACTCACCGCCACGACGCTGCCGCTGCTGGCGCTCACCAAGCCGGGCGACCATATCCTCGTCACCGATTCGGTGTACGGGCCGACCCGCCGCTTCTGCGATACGCACTTGCAGCGGCTCGGCGTGACCGTCGAGTATTACGATCCGCTGATCGGCGCGGGCATTGCGGCGCTGCTGCGCGACAACACCACGGTGGTCTTCGTCGAGTCGCCGGGATCGCTGACATTCGAGGTGCAGGATGTGCCGGCGATTGTCGCCGCCGCGCACGCACGCAACGCGCTGGTGGTGATGGACAACTCCTGGGCCACGCCGCTCTTCTTTCGCGCCTTCGATCATGGCGTTGACGTGTCGGTCCACGCAGCGACCAAGTACATCGGCGGGCACTCGGACGTGCTGCTCGGCCTGATCGTGGGCAATGCGGCGGTATTTCCGCGACTGCACCGGCTGTGGACCGACATGGGCGTCACCGCGTCCAGCGACGATTGCTTCCTGGGTTTGCGCGGACTTCGTACGTTGTCGGTACGACTCGCGCATCAGCAGGCCAGCGGGCTCCGGATCGCGCACTGGCTGCGCGAGCGGCCCGAGGTCCGCGAAGTCCTGCACCCCGGTCTGCCGGGCGCGCGGGGACACGCGCTGTGGAAGCGCGACTTCACCGGCGCATCCGCATTGTTCGGTGTCGTGCTGCATCCGGTGGCGGAGGAGCGTATCGCCGCGATGCTCGACAGCCTCGAACTGTTCAGCCTGGGCTTCAGTTGGGGTGGCTTCGAAAGCCTGCTGATTCCAACGCACCCGGAGCGCACGCGCAGCGCGACCACGTGGAATCCCGGCGGTCCTTGCCTGCGCTTTGCCATCGGCCTCGAAGACCCGGACGACCTGATCGCCGATCTCACCGCTGGATTCGCCCGCCTCGCCGGGTAGTCGGCTGTCATTGCCTGTAGGCGCGGTTGCGGCCTCGCGGGCTCGCACACCGGAACCCTGTAGGCGCGGCTGCAGCCTCGCGGGGTTGGTGTCGTGACGCTTGGTATTCAGCGTAGCCACGGTGAGCGGCGGGTCGCGCGGGGCGGGCTTAGTCGCCGCAAAGCGTGTGGGCGGGCGCGAGCCGGAAAAAAACGGGCGAGTCGATGCAGCCGACCACACGCTTTGCGGCGACTAAGCCCGCCCCGCGCGGCCCGCCGCTCGCCGTGGCTACGCTGAATACCAAGCGCCACGACACCAACCCCGCGAGGCTGAAGCCTCGCCTACATGCTTCCGTTGTGCGAATCCGCGAGACTGAAGCCTCGCCTACGGTACGCGTCGATGCGTGCCGGCAAACTACGCATCGGTGTTCTTTACACTCCCGGCGCCGGCTGTTAACCTTTCGGTGAATTGATGTTATGCCAACGTCGGTGTTCGCGGATGCGTGCGATCCCGGCGTTTTTCTTTCCTGCCTCGGCTGAAGCCGTCGGGGCGCGCGCATTCACAGTGCTTGCCTCATGTCCGCAGCCTCCGCCCCCCCGTCCCCGCAAGCACACCGCCGCGCGATCATGTTCATGCTCGTCGCCGCAATCTGCTGGTCCAGCGGCGGCTACCTCGTCCGCCAGCTCTCGATCACCAACGCTTGGGAAATCGTGTTCTGGCGGTCGCTGTTCATGTCGCTGTTCGTGGCGGGCGTGCTGCTGGTGATGCACGGCAGGAAGATGCCGCAAGCGGTGCGCGCGGTGGGCACCCCGGGCTTGCTGGCCGGCCTGCTGCTCGCCGGGACGTTCTTCTTCTTCATCGGCTCGCTGACCCGTACCACCGTGGCCAACACCTTCGTGCTGATGAGCGTGTCGCCATTCCTCGCGGCGCTCGCCGGATGGTTCGTGTTGCGCGAACGGGTGCCACTGCGCACGTGGGTCGCGATGGCCGTCGCGTTCATCGGCATCATCGTGATGTTCGGCGGCGCGGTCGACGCCGGGCAACTGGTCGGCAACCTGATGGCGTTGGGCGTGTCCATCTGTTTCGCCGCGCAGCTCACGGTCCTGCGCAAATTCCACGCCACGGTCGACATGTTGCCGCAGGTGCTGATCGCGGGCCTGTGGACGCTGGTGCCGGCGTGGCTATTCGCCGGCCCTTTCGCGGCCACTGGCGCCGATCTGGCCGTCCTCTCGCTGATGGGCTGCGTACAACTCGGCATCGGCTGCCTGCTCGCCACCGCGGCGTCGCGGGCGTTGTCGGCCACCGAGCTCGGCCTGCTGGCACTGCTCGAGCCTATCCTGGGTCCGCTGTGGGTATGGGTGCTGCTGGGCGAGCGTCCCGGCACCAGCGCGTTGATCGGTGGTTCGATCGTGCTTGGTGCCGTGCTTGCCAACGGCGCCTTTGCCGCGTGGCGCGGCCGCGCCGGCGACGTGACCGAGCCGCTGCCCGGGCCATGACCACCACGGCGTATGGCATGCAAGCCAGGATCGCCACCATGCCTGGCGCCACCGGCGCGCCGCGCCGATGACGCTGCCCGACTCTCCGTTCGGCTTCTACGCGGTCGCCGTCATCGCGATCCTGATCACCGGCATCGCCAAGGGCGGCTTCGGGCAGGGCTCGGGCGGCATCGCGGTCCCGCTGATGTCAATTTTCATCGCGCCGCCGGAAGCCGCGGGCATCATGCTGCCCATCCTCTGCGCGATGGACATTTTCGGCGTCCACGCCTATCGCCGCTCCTGGTCGCGCGTGCACGTGATGATCATGCTGCCCGGCGCACTGGTCGGCATTGCGCTGGGCGCCGTCGCGTTCGACAGCCTGCCGGTCAACGCGATACGGGCGCTGCTGGGCGTGATCAGCGTCACCTTCGCCCTCAACCAGTGGCTGCGCCTGACCGAACGCCTAGCGCGCAGCCTCGCGGGACCGCGGGAAGCACCCGGCCGCATCGCCGGCGCCTTCTGGGGCGCGGTGTCGGGCTTCACCAGCACCCTCGCGCACGCCGGCGGGCCACCCTACGCGATCTACATGCTGGCGCAGAAAGTCGACAAGACGCTGTTCGTCGGCACCTCCGCCGTGTTCTTCCTGATCGTCAACTACGTGAAACTGGTGCCCTACTATTTTCTCGGCCAGCTCAACTTCGGCAATCTGGCGACCGCACTGCTGTT
>JBKJSU010000485.1:0-5670 GCA_046594415.1 Casimicrobiaceae bacterium
GGCCCAGCTCGGCCACGTTGCCGAGGGTGTGGGCGCGGCGCGGGCGGTGCGTGCGCTGGCGGACCGGCATGGCATCGAGATGCCGATCTGCGCGGCGGTGGACCGCGTGCTGCACGACGGCCTGTCGCCGCGCGCAGCCGTGGAGGCATTGCTGCAACGCGAACCGCGCGCCGAGCGGCATTAGCACGTGCGCAAGTCGTTCGCTTGCGCGACCGCGGCGCGGCCGCCAATCAACTGGCGTCAGCGGTCAACTCGCGCGGTCGTGGGCAGCGTGCCCGCGGGTCGCGCTCCGGCGCAGGACTGCTGCCGCCACGCCTCGTATACGGTGACCGCGACGGCGTTGGAAAGATTGAGGCTGCGCACTTCCGGACGCATGGGGATCGACAGCCGTGCCGCCGGCGGGAACTCCGCAACGACGGCCTCGGGCAATCCTGCGGTCTCGCAGCCGAACACGAAGACGTCGCCGGGCTCGAATCGCGTTGCGAAGAGCGACGCGGTGCCCCCCGTGGTGAGTGCAAACCAGCGGCGCGGCGTGTTGCGGTCGAGCGCGGCGCGGCATGCGGTCCAGCCGGCGTGCACCTGCACCCGCGCGTATTCGTGATAGTCGAGTCCGGCGCGCTTCAGGTCCCGGTCGTCCATGCGGAACCCCAGGGGTTCCACCAAATGGAGTTCGGTACCGGTGTTGGCCGTCAGCCGGATGACGTTGCCGGTGTTGGGCGGAATTTCAGGGTGAACCAATACGACGGCAAACATGGCGGGACCGGTCAGGAATGGGCATCCGGCGGAAGTGTACGCGCGCCAACCCACGCCTCGACTGCGGCGGCGCCGGCCGCCTGCGCCGCGCGCGCGGCGGCATCGAGCGTGGCGCCGGTGGTCATCACGTCGTCGACGATGGCGATGCGCAGCCCGGTGAGCGGACGGGTTGCGGCGAACGCGCCACGGACATTGGCGGCGCGTGCCGTCCACGGCAATGCGACCTGTGGCGCCGTGTTCCGCGTGCGCGTCAGCGCCGGCCACACCGGCACGCCGAGGCGGCGCCCCAGGTGGCGGGCGATTTCGCCGGCCTGGTTGAAGCCGCGCTCGCGTTGGCGCAGGCGCGCGAGCGGCAACGGCACCAGGCCGTCGGGCCGCGGACCGGGCAACGCCGCCAGCGCCTCGGCGAAGATCTCGGCGTAAGCGGCGCGGCCGCCGTATTTCAGCGCGTGCACGAGCCCGTCCAGCGGGTAGGCGTAGGCATGCGCGCAGCGCGTGGCGACAAATGCGGGTGGATGGGCAAGGCACCGGCCGCAGTTAAGCGCTGCCGGCGTCGGCGACGCGCATTGCGGACAATGCGGCGGCAACGCGGGCAGCGACCGGGTGCACGCGGCGCACAGCAGGCTGCCGCCTGCGGGACCGGCACAAAGCGCGCAGCGCTGCGGCAGCAGCGCGTGCGCGAGGCGTTGCCGGCGCGTTGACTTGTCAAATCCTGCCACCGAAAAATTTGACATCTTGAATGCGCTTCATTGACACTGCGCGTGCCGGGGACGAGCGCGCGAGAAGTGACATGCACGTTGCGTTGCCTTCGATCTTCCACCTCCAGCATCCATAGCCTCCATCATCCGAACGCATGACCGCAACCGCCACCATCACCCTGCATGCCGCGCCGCAAGCAACCGCCGCGAAGGCGCCGACGCGCGTCGATGTCGACGCGATTGCCGCGCTGTTCGCGCTGCCGTTCAACGACCTGCTCTGGCGCGCGCAGGCAGTCCACCGCGCGCATCACGTGCCCAACGCGGTGCAGCTGTCCACACTGATCTCGATCAAGACCGGCGGCTGTGCCGAGGATTGCGGCTATTGCCCGCAGGCGGCGCGCTACCACACCGGCGTTGTCGACGAGGCGCTCCTCGACGTAGCGGTCGTTGTCGCGGCGGCCCGCGCCGCCAAGGCCGCGGGCGCCTCGCGCTTCTGCATGGGCGCCGCGTGGCGGGGGCCGAAGCAGCGCGACCTCGATCCCGTGCTGGACATGGTGCGCGAGGTCAAGGCGCTGGGTCTTGAAACCTGCGCCACGCTCGGCATGCTGAAGGACGGCCAGGCGCAGCAACTGCGCGACGCCGGCCTCGATTACTACAACCACAATCTCGATACCGCGCCGGAGTTCTACGGCGAGATCGTGACCACGCGCGACTACGACGATCGCCTCGCCACGCTCGATCGCGTTCGCGACGCCGGGCTCTCGGTCTGCTGCGGCGGCACCGTCGGCATGGGCGAGTCGCGCCTGCAGCGGGCCGGCCTCATCGCGCAACTGGCCAACCTCGAACCCTATCCCGAGTCGGTGCCCATCAACCATCTGGTCCAGGTGGAAGGCACGCCGTTGCACGACGCGCTGCATGGGGAGGCAGCACTCGATCCGCTCGAATTCGTGCGCACGATCGCCGTGGCGCGCATCGCGATGCCGAAGGCGATGGTGCGCCTGTCCGCGGGCCGCCGCGAATTCGGCGAAGCTGTGCAGGCGCTGTGTTTTCTCGCGGGTGCCAATTCGATCTTCTACGGCGACCGCCTGCTGACCACCGGCAATCCGGACATCGACGCCGACCGCGCGCTCTTCGCCAAACTGGGACTGGAAGCGTTCGCGACCACCCCCGCGTGAATTCCGCACCACGGCTGCCGCGCCTCGCCCGCCTCGAAGCCGCGCTCGACCAGCGCCGCGCCGACGGGTTGTTCCGGCAGCGCCGCGTCGTGGCCACGCCGGCGGGTCCGCGCACCAGCGTCGACGGGCGGCCCCTGCTGGCCTTTGCGAGCAACGATTACCTGGGACTTGCCAACCATCCCGCCGTGATCGCCGCGGCGCGCGCTGCGGCGCAGGCGTGGGGCGTGGGCGCCGGCGCATCGCATCTCGTCAGCGGACACACCGCGGCGCACGAGGCGCTGGAGCGCGAGCTGGCGGCATTCGTGGCACCCGGTGGCGATGTCGCCGCGCTGCTGTTTTCGTCGGGCTACCTGGCCAACCTCGCGATCCTGTCGGTGCTGGCGGGACGCACCGACGCGATCTTCGCGGATCGTCTCAATCATGCCTGCCTCAACGATGGCGCGTTGCTTGCCCGCGCCACCATGCACCGGTATGCCCATGGCGATGTGGATGCGTTGTCGCGCGTGCTTGCGACGTCGACCGCGCCGGGCAAGCTCATCGTCACCGACGCCGTGTTCAGCATGGACGGCGACATCGCGCCGCTGGCGCAATTGCTCGAACTCGCGGAACGGCACGACGCGTGGCTTGTCGTCGACGATGCGCACGGTTTCGGCGTGCTGGGCGAGGGTCGCGGCGCACTCGCGCATTGCGGCGCGGCGTCCGTGCGCATCGTGAGCATGGGCACGCTGGGCAAGGCCGCCGGCGTGGCGGGCGCGTTCGTCGTCGCGCATCCGGTCGTGATCGAATCGCTGGTGCAGACCGCGCGCCCGTACATCTATACGACGGCGATGCCGCCGCTATTGGCGGAAGCACTGCGCACCGCTCTCGCGTTGATTGCCGGCGATCATGCACGGCGCGCCGACCTTCATGCGCGCATCGCGCAATTTCGCGCCGGCGCCGCGAAGTTGCCGTGGTCGCTGTTGCCGTCGCAGACCGCGATCCAGCCGCTGGTGGTGGGCGATAGTCGCGCCGCATTGGCGCTGACCGACGCGCTGCTGGCGCAAGACATCTGGGTGCCGGCCATCCGTCCGCCCACCGTTCCCGCGGGCACCGCGCGCCTGCGGGTGTCGCTGTCGGCCGCGCATACGGAGGCCGACGTCGCGGCGTTGCTGCAGGCGCTGGCCAACGCGGCATGAGCGACCTGCATGTCGACTGGAGCGGCAGCGGGCCGCCGCTCATCGTGCTGCACGGCTGGGCGATGCACGGCGGGCTCCTGGCTCCGCTCGTGCCGGCACTGTCGACGCGGTTCCGGGTGGCCGTCGTCGACCTGCCGGGCCATGGCCATTCCGCCGCCATCCCTGTCGCGTCGCTCGATGATGTCGTGTCCGAATTGGCCACCCGGTTTGCCGATACCGGATTGCCCTTGCGTGTGCTGGGCTGGTCGATGGGCGCGGCGGTGGCGTTGCGCTGGGCGCGGCTGGCGCCGCGGCAGGTCGGGCGTCTCGTCCTGGTCGGCGCGACGCCACGCTTCGTTGCGTCGTCCGACTGGCCGCACGCAATGGCACCGGCAACACTGGCCCGCTTCGGCGACGAGCTGGCCGTGGCTTACCGCTTGACGCTGCAGCGATTCCTGACGTTGCAGATGCAGGGGAGCGATGCGGGACGCGCCGCCTTGCACGAGCTGCGTGGCGCGCTCTTTGCGCGCGGCGAGCCGGGTGCGGAAAACCTGCGCTGCGCACTGGCGATGCTGCAGGCCATCGACCTGCGCGATGATGCGCGGCATGTCATCGCGCCGACGCTCATCGTGTCCGGCGACCGCGATACGCTGACCACGGCCGCTGCCGGCGCGTGGCTTGCGGGCGCGATGCCCGCGGCGCGGCAGACGATCATCAGTGGCGCGGCGCACGTGCCGTTCCTGTCGCATCGCCAGGCGTTCGACGCCGCGGTGTTGCCGTTCCTGGATGAATACTGAATGAGTCCCGACACGCCCACGCCGCCGGGCGACCCGCGCGAGGTCGACGCGCGCGCGGTACGGCGCGCATTCGGACGCGCGGCGGCGACCTATGACGCCGCCGCCGTCCTGCAGCGCGAGGTGGGCGCGCGCATGGCGGCGCGACTCGACGTGGTGAAGCTCGAGCCGGCAGCGATCCTCGATGCCGGATGCGGCACCGGCGAGGCGTTCGCGAGCCTGGGATTGCGCTTTCCCGCCGCCCGCGTGGTTGCGCTCGACCTGGCGCTGCCGATGGCAGTCGCGGCGCGCGCGCGTGTCCGCGGTGGGCGCTCGCTGCTGCGGCGCCTGTTGCCGTGGCGCCGGGACGACGGCAGCGCCACCGCGGGCTTTGTCTGCGGCGACATCGGCGCATTGCCGTTCGGCGCCGCCGCGTTCGAACTAGTCTGGAGCAATCTCGCCTTGCAATGGGTCAACGACCTGCCGGGCGCGTTCGGCGAATTGCGGCGGGTGCTGCGGGTCGGCGGCCTCTTGTCCTTTACGACATTCGGTCCCGACACGCTGCGCGAGATCCGGGCCGCGTTCGCCGCAGTGGACGGCCACACCCATACCAGCCGCTTCGCCGACATGCACGACATCGGCGATATGCTGGTCCACGCGGGCTTTGCCGACCCGGTGATCGACATGGAGACCATCACGCTCACGTATGGCGACGCGCGGGCCATGCTGGCCGAACTGAAGGCGATCGGAGCCACCAATGCGACGCGCGGCCGCGGCCGCGGCCTCATGGGCAAGGCGCGGCTGGCGCAGGCGCTGGCCGGGCTCGATGCGCTCGCCCGCGACGGCCGTATTCCGGCGACCTTCGAAGTGATCTATGGTCACGCGTGGAAAGTGGAGGCCGTCCGCACGCCGGACGGCTTGCCGATCGTCCGCTTCGGCCGCCGCTGATGACGCCCGACGATACCGCCACCGGGGCGCCCGGGATTTTTCTGACGGGCACCGATACCGGCGTGGGCAAGACTTTCGTTGCCGTGGCGTTGTTGCGGGCGCTGGCCGCGCAAGGCGTGCGCGCCGCGGGCATGAAGCCGGTGGCTGCCGGCGTGCCGCCCGGCGCCGC
>JBKJSU010000608.1:0-5585 GCA_046594415.1 Casimicrobiaceae bacterium
ATCGGCGCCCACGAACGGCAACGCGCCAGCGATGCCGATGGCTTCGCGCTGCGGCGCGCGCGCGACGGGGAACAACAGCGTCGGGTCGTAGGCGTCCGGATAGTCGGTGGCATGCCCGAGCGGGGACGCGGCAAGCTGGTCGTGCGGCGCGCTCACGCGGGCCCCGTTGCCGTCACCGGACCCGCTCGATGCGCGCGCCCAGACCCGAGAGCTTTTCCTCGATGCGTTCGTAGCCACGGTCGAGGTGATAGATGCGATCGATCGTGGTGTCGCCTTCGGCGATGAGCCCCGCGATGACGAGGCACGCCGACGCGCGCAGGTCGGTGGCCATCACATCGGCGCCGGTGAGCTTCCCCACGCCCTTGACGATGGCCCTGCTGCCCTCGACCTCGATGTCGGCGCCCAGGCGCCGCAACTCCTGCACGTGCATCATCCGGTTCTCGAAGATCGTCTCCGTGATGACCGCGGTGCCGGTCGCGCGCGTAACCAGCGCCATGAATTGCGCCTGCATGTCGGTGGGAAATCCGGGATGCGGCGCCGTGCGCACGTTGACGGCGCGCAGGGCACCGTCGCGCCGGACGCGGATGCGCTCGCCGTCGACGGTGATGTCGGCGCCGACCTCGCGTAGCTTGTCGATCACCGCGGTCAACGCGTCGGGTTGCGTGCCTGTGACGGTGACATCGCCGCCGGCGGCCGCGACCGCGGCGAGGAAGGTGCCGGTCTCGATGCGGTCGGGCATGATCGCGTGCGCCGCGCCGTGCAGCTGCGCCACGCCCTCGATCGTGATGCGGTCGGTGCCGGCGCCGGTGATCTTCGCCCCCATGGCCGCCAGGCACTGCGCGAGGTCGATCACCTCCGGCTCCCGCGCGGCGTTGTCGAGCACCGTGATGCCGTCGGCGAGCGTGGCCGCCATCAGCAGGTTTTCCGTGCCGGTGACGGTGACCATGTCGAACACGATGTTGGCGCCGCGCAGCCGCCCGCGCGCGTTGATGTACCCGTGCTCGAGATCGATCTCGGCGCCCATCGCGGTGAGCCCCTTCACGTGCTGGTCCACCGGCCGCAGGCCGATTGCGCAGCCGCCGGGCAGCGACACCCGCGCTTCGCCGCAACGCGCCAGCAACGGCCCCAGCGCCAGGATCGATGCCCGCATCGTCTTCACGAGCTCGTAGGGGGCAAGCGGCCAGTCGATGCGCGCGGCATCGAGCACGACGGCGCCGGGTGTGCGCGCATCGAGGCGCACGCCCATCTGCGCGAGCAACGCCTCCATCGTTCCCACATCGTTCAGTCGCGGCACGTTGGAAAGGCGCAGCGGCTCGGGCGACAGCAAGGCCGCGCACAGGATGGGCAATGCCGCGTTCTTGGCGCCGGAAGCGCGCACCTCGCCGGTCAACGGCGAGCCGCCCTTGATGCGCAGCTTATCCACGCCCGCGCTCCGCCCATTGCGCTGGCGTGAAGGTCTGCATCGACAGCGCGTGG
Source organism: Casimicrobiaceae bacterium (assembly GCA_046594415.1). Lineage (GTDB taxonomy): Bacteria > Pseudomonadota > Gammaproteobacteria > Burkholderiales > Casimicrobiaceae > VBCG01. Next base: position 1,477 of record JBKJSU010000608.1, read on the forward strand.
ATCTCCTCGCGCATGCGGTCGCCCAGCGCGCCATAGACGAGCTGATGCTGGCGCACGCGCGACAACCCGGCAAACGCCGCCGAGACGATGACGGCCTCGAAATGCGCGCCGTCGCCGGAGACTGCGACGTGGTCGCAGGGCAATCCCGCTTCAAGCGAGACCTGGATCGATTCGGGTGTGACCATGGTTGGCGTTTCCTAGGGACGCAGCTTCCAGCCGCTGGCAAGCAGTTTCAGCGTGAGCGCAGACAGCGCCAGCGCCGACAGTGTGACGATCGCGAGGCTCCACGCCGGCGCGACATCCGCGATGCCGAAGAAACCGTAGCGGAAGCCGTCGATCATATAAAAGAAGGGATTGAAATGCGACAGCGTTTGCCAGAACGGCGGTAGCGAGTGGATCGAGTAGAACACGCCGGACAGGAACGTGAGCGGCATGATGATGAAGTTCTGGAATGCCGAAAGCTGGTCGAACTTCTCCGCCATCAGCCCGGCCAGGAGACCCAGCACCGACAGGATCGCGCTGCCCAGCAGCACGAACGCCAGCGCCCACAGCGGCTTGGGCAGGGCCAGCAGGCCGGGGTTGAACAGCACAGTGACGATGAACACGCCGCTTCCCACCGCGATGCCGCGCACCATCGCGCCCAGCACGTAGGCGGCGAAGAGATCCAGGGCCGACAGCGGCGGCAGCAGCACGAAGATCAGGTTACCGGACATCTTGGACTGGATCAGCGACGACGACGAATTGGCGAACGAGTTCTGCAGCACCGCCATCATCACGAGGCCGGGCACCAGGAACGACGTGTAGTTGACGCGGCCGTCGTACATCGTGACGTGTCCTTCCAGCACGTGCGAAAAGATCAGCAGGTACAGCAGCGCCGACAGGACCGGTGCCGCAATCGTCTGGAAGCTCACCTTCCAGAAGCGCAGCACCTCCTTGTAGAAGAGTGTCACCCAACCATAGCCCATGTCTTGCGCCGGACCGATCACGCGTGCACCTCGCGCCCGGTGTCCGGTTGCTTCATGATGCGCAGGAACACCTGCTCCAGATCCGTTTCCGCCAGAGCCATTTCCTCGATGGCGATGCCCTCCCCGCGCAACGCCGCGAGCAGCGACTCGAGCTGCGCGTGGGAGTCGAGCCCCACATGCACGTTGCGGCCTTCGCGCCGCACCACGCGATCCTGCCAGGCGGCCGGCATCCGGGCCACGACCAGCCGGCAAGTAAGCCCCGAAAAGCGCGACAGCAGGTTGACCGTGGTGTCGAGCGCCACCACGCGGCCAGCCTTCAGCATGGCGATGCGGCCGCACAGCGCCTCGGCCTCCTCGAGGTAGTGCGTGGTCAGGATGATCGTGTGGCCGTCGGTGTTGAGCTTGCGGATGAACGACCACAGGTTCTGCCGCAACTCGACGTCCACGCCCGCCGTCGGTTCGTCGAGCACGATCACCGGCGGCTTGTGCACCAGCGCCTGGCCGACGAGCACCCGCCGCTTCATGCCGCCGGAGAGCGAGCGCATGTTGGCGTTGGCCTTGGCCGTGAGGTCGAGGTGATGCAGGATCTCGTCGATCCATGCCCCCTGCTTGCGCAGGCCGAAATAGCCGGCCTGGAACTCGAGGGTCTCGCGGACGGTGAAGAACGGATCGAACACCAGTTCCTGCGGCACCACGCCAAGGCATCGCCGCGCCGCCCGGAACTCGCGCACCACGTCGTGGCCCAGCACGCGGGCGCTGCCGCGATCCGCGCGCGTCAGGCCGGCCAGGATGGAAATCAGCGTCGTCTTGCCTGCGCCGTTGGGGCCGAGCAGACCGAAGAATTCGCCCTGCGCCACGTTCAGGCTGACCCCGTCCAGCGCCTGCACGGTGCCGAAACGGCGTGCGACATCGACGATCTCGACGGCGGCAGGTGACATGGCGATGATGGTACCGGGTTGACGACGCCGCAGGCCCGCCGCGCGGGCCGCGAACTTCAGGGCGCCAGCAGCGCTTCGATGTCGTAAACGCGCGCCAGCGACGCCAGCACGGCCGGCACTGCAACGAACGTGAGGGGTACGCGTTCGGCCGCGGCGCGGCGCTTCAGTGCAAGCAACACCGCCAGCGCCGACGAATCGGCGTGCGCGAGGCCGCCGAAGTCGACGACCCCGGACGCGGGCAGGGGCATCTTCTCCATGGCGGCGAAAACCGCCGCGGCATCGCCGAAGACCAGTTGCCCCGAAAAGCCCCAGCGATCGCCATCGGCGACAAACGTGCCCTGCGCGCCGGTGGAATCCAGTGTCACTTGAGGCCCTGGTTCTTGGCGGAGAGCGTCTTGATCAGGCCGTCGATGCCGCCATTCTTGATCTGTTCGTTGAATTCGTCGCGATAGTTGGTGACGAGTGAAATGCCGCCGACGACGACGTCGGAGATCTTCCAGCCGCTGGCGGCCTTGGTCATGCCGTAGTCGATCTGCACCGGCACCTGGCTCGTGCGGATCACTTCGGAACGCACGATCAAGTCGGTGGCGTTGGGGTCGCCGCGCAGCGGCTTGAAATCCATCACCTGGTCGCGGTATTGCGACAGCGCGCCGGAATACGTGCGCACGAGCAGTGCGCGAAACTGGTCGATCAGCTGCTTTTGCTGCTCCGGTGTCGCCTGCCGCCAGTTGCGCCCCATGGCCAACGCCGTCATCTTCTCGAAGTCGAAGTTGGGCAGCAGCTTGGTTTCGATCACTTCGCGGATGCGCTGCTGGTCGCCCGCCTGCACCTTGGGGTCGGTCTTCACGATCTGCTGTACTTCGTTCGCGACGCGCTTCACCAGCACATCGGGCGCCTCCTGCGCCAGCGCGGCCGGAACCAGCGCCAGCGTCAGCGTCATCGCGGCGAACCACCGCATTGCATGCAACAACGTTTTCATTCATCGTCCTTTGGTGGCGGCGGACTGCCGTCGTAGACCAGGTATTCGCGCCGCTGCAGGTAGGCCCGGCGCACGAAGGTGTAAGGATCGAGCGAGGCTTCGTCGATCAGCGACGTGGCGCCCAGGGCCTGGGCACGCAGGTCGAGCCCGCCCAGGCCGTAGATCACATTGCGAACCGCGACTTCGTGAATCTCTGTGGTCGGCGACCACAGCACCCGCAGCACGAAGCCTGTGCCATCGCGTACCGTGGTCGGGCCGAAGAGCGGCACGAACAGGTAGGGACCCTGCGGAATGCCCCAGTAACCGAAGGTCTGGCCGAAATCCTCGTTGCCGCGCGGAATGCCCAAGTCGGACGCCACATCGATCAACCCGAGGATGCCGGGGAACGTGTTGATCATGACACGTCCCATGTCGTTGCCCGCCTTGTCGAGCTTGCCCTGCAACAGGCCGTTCAACGCGGAAAAGAGGTCGTCGATGTTGTTGAAGTAGTTGCTGATCCCCGTGCGGACCACCGACGGCACGTAGTCGACGTAGGCCTGCGCGATCGGCTTGATCAGGTTTTTGTCGATCGGCTCGTTGATCGCATACATCGCCCGGTTGACCGGCTCGAAGGGGTCGTAGGCACGGCCGCCGCCGGTGGTGGCACAACCGGAGAGCACCAGCATGGCCGCAACGGCCAGTACGCCGAGCGCGCGCCGCACATCGATGGTTCGATTCACTTGGTGCTCCCGGACGATGCCTTGTCGAACATGAACTGGCTGATCAGCTTCTCGAGCACGACCGCCGACTGCGTCTTGGCGATGCGTGCGTCGGCGGCGAGCATCTGCGGATCGCCCCCCGCCTCGAGCCCGATGTAGACCTCGCCCAAGAGACCTGAGGTGAGGACGGACGCGATGGTGTCCTTCGAGAACTCGTAACCCTTGTCGACATTGAGCGCGACCACGGCCTCGTAGGTCTTGGGGTCGAGGCTGACGCCGGCCACACGACCCACGACGACACCGGCCGCCTTGACCGGCGCCCGCAGCTTGAGGCCGCCGATGTTGTCGAAGCGCGCCTCGAGCCGATAGTTCGGCTGGGCATTGAGTGACGTCAGGTTGCCCACCTTGAGGGCGAGGAACACGATGGCGCCGACGCCGATCGTGACGAAGATGCCGACCCAGAGGTCGATGGTTGAACGATTCATGGTGCAATTCCCCGATGCGGCATCGCGTGCTACCCGATGCCGCG
>JBKJSU010000009.1:0-3029 GCA_046594415.1 Casimicrobiaceae bacterium
TTTGCGCGGCGGTGCCGCGGCGCGCTTGCTGGGCTTGCGGTTACCAACGACCGGCAGCAACGTGCGCAATTCGGTCACCAGGCGGCGTTGGGCTTCATCGAGCGCCGTGTCGGTCTCGGCCCGGTCCAGCAGCGCATGCGCATGCCGGCGCTCCGCATTCGAGCGCAACAGCTTTGGCAGCGAATGCTTGGCGCGTTCCGGCTCGAACTCCACGACGATCGTTTCTTCCTGCAGCAGGCGCCGCCGTTCGTCCTCGGACATGTGCGCGATCTCGCCTTCCGGCGACAGGATCTCGCGCGTGCGCTGCATCTGCGACAGGCGGCGCGTGCCGCTGCCGGCCTTGCCGATCAGCATCGCTATCCGGGCAAGGCCTTCGAGCGCGCTGCCTTCCTCGATGGTGTCCAGCACCTCGCGCACCGCGGGAATGGAACGGGGATCGAACTTGCCCTTGCGCCGGAGCTCCTCGCGTTCGTCCGCCATCTGCAGCGACATCATGTTGCCGTAGACGTGGAAGAACGCCGCCTCCGACGATGCATCACGCAAGTCGCGATACAGGTCGAGCATGGTGTTCTTGACGGCCGAATGGAGGCGTTCGCCGCGAATCAGCACATTGTCGGCGCCACGCGGCCGGCGATTGGCGCGGGTGGCCTCACCCAGCCAGCGCAGCGGCCACATCAGCGGGTTCTTGTCCGACAGCGCCCAGTACTGCATGCGCAGCGGATGCATGTCGCGGCGCGCCTTGGCCAGCCATTCCGGATTCATTTCGCGGACGAACGGGCGTATCAGCAATGCGTAGGCGCGCTCGGAGAGTTCCGACAGCGCAGCCACGGCCTCGAACGGCTTCTCGTCGACGCGATCGTACTTCTGCATCGCCCGCAGATCCTCGACCTTGCGCTCTTTCAGCGTCACTTCGTAGGTGGTCTCGCGATTGGCGTGATGCGTTTCCTCGATGTGCATGCCATACAACCCAGGCGGCAAGTGCTGGATGTACTTCAGTACCTCGACGATCTGCGCGTGTTCCTTCTTCGCCACCTTGCCCGACACGAAGATGCCGAGGTGCCCGACGTCCTCGTGCAAGAGGCCGACGATGGTCTGGCCATTGGCCTTGATTTCCTCGGTGGACGAGTAGACGTCGGCAATCCAGTTGAATGCCTGCTGCGGCGGCGTGATGTTGTCGCCCATCGACGCGAACACGATAATCGGCTGCTTGATGGCCTTGAGGTCGAAGTAGCGTCCGGGGCCGAGGCGTGCCTCGCCGGAAGCCAGTTTGTTGCCGACGAAGAGGTTGTTGACGATCCAGCGGATCTCATCCTCGTTCATCAGGTAGAAGCCGCCCCACCACCGTTCGAACTCGAGAAAGCGCTCCGGCTCCTCGTCGATGTTGGCGTACAGGTGGTACCACTTCTCCCACAGCGTGTTGGCAGGATTCAGGTACTCGAAGTTCTGCACGAGATGCGCACCGTCAAACTTGCCCGCGCCAAGATCCGATGCAAAGAGCGACAACCACGCGCCGCCCAGGAGACCGCCGGCGTAACGCATCGGCGACTCGCCGTCGTTGCCCGACCAGTACGACATCGGTGCGCCGTTGATGACGAGTGGTCCGGCGATATCGGGACGCGCCGCCGCGAGCATCATCACCGCCCATCCGCCCTGGCAGTTGCCGACGATCACCGGCTTCTGGCTTTTGGGATGGCGCTCGGACACGATGCGGATGAACTCGGCTTCGGCATCGATGATGTCGGCCATCGTCTGCCCCGGCGCGGGGTCGGGGAAGAAGATCAGGAAATAGACGGGATGCCCGGCCGACAAGGCCACGCCGACCTCGGACTCTTCCTTGAAGCCGCCGATGCCGGGGCCGTGGCCCGCGCGCGGATCGACGATGACGAAGGGGCGCTTGGTGTTGTCGACGATCACGCCCTTGGGCGGAATGATGCGCACCAGCGCGTAGTTGGCAGGACGCTCAAACGTGCGGGCGTCGGAAATGGTCTCGTATTTGTACTTGAGCACCGGCGGCTTGCCGGCGGCTTCGTGTTCCAGCCACTGGTTGCCGCGGCGGCGCAGCGTGTCCCAGTACAGTACGGATCGTTGGCCCGCATCGATCGTGTATTCCGACCACTGCCGCCACATCTCGAACGGCGTGGGCATCGACGCGTTGCCGCGACCGAATTCGGCGTCGCGCGCTTGCCGGATCCCGGCGACGGCGCCTTCGCTGGCCTTGCGGACGCGCTGCTGCAGCAGGTCGGCCACGGTGCGGGAAATGCGAAGCGAACGGTCGACGGTGCGATGGAGGTCAGCCATGGGTTCCTCGGGGGAGTTGTCCCTATGTTGCAATGCACCATTCTAGCATTTCGGGCGGGCGGACCCAGACCCGCATGGTCCGTGTTTGATGTAGCTCATGGTGGGCGGGAGGGCGGTTTGCCGGTCATCGTCGCCGGGGGTATGGGACGGTGTTACTGCTTGTCGCGGCGGAATGCGGGGCGGGTTCGGTTCGTCGTGGCGCGGTGCGTTGTTTGTTCTGTTCGTCGTGGCACAGTGCGGGGCGAGCCGCCTGGCGCAGCGCCTGCTCGCCCCGCACCGTTTCTGAGGCGTGGCAAACAGCGTGTCGGATGCCGCTGCTTCGCGGCCTGTAGGCGAGGCTTCAGCCTCGCGCGGCGCGTGCACGGCTGAAGCATCGCCTACAGGCAACCAGGAAACACGCAGTACCAAACAAAAAGGGCGACCTGCAGGCCGCCCTTTGCATCGTTGCTACGACGCGCGATCGCTATGCGCGATTCTTGAACTTGCGGATGGCTTCCAGCTGCGCCAGCGCAATCGACAACTCGGCTTGCGCAGTGGCCATGTTGGTGGACGCGTCCTTGTTCGCCATGGCTTCTTCGGCGCGCTTCTTCGCTTCCAGCGCCTTGACCTCATCGAGGTCATGCGCGCGGATCGCGGTGTCGGCCAGCACGGTCACCTTGTGCGGCTGCACCTCGAGAAAGCCTCCCTGCACGAACACGAGTACTTCCTCCGCCACACCTGGCTGCTTGATG
>JBKJSU010000116.1:0-5558 GCA_046594415.1 Casimicrobiaceae bacterium
CGTCTGGGTCAACCCACTGTCGAAGGTGCGACAGTGCAGGCAACCGTCGTCTCGCATGGTCGAGGCGTCAAGGTGAAGATTTTCAAGATGCGCCGCCGCAAGCACTACCAGAAGCACCAGGGGCATCGGCAGAACTACACCGAACTGAAGATCGACGCGATCGTCGGCTGACGGTCAACGAGGACACACGACCATGGCACATAAAAAAGCAGGCGGCAGTTCGCGCAACGGCCGCGAGTCGCATTCGAAGCGGCTTGGCACCAAGGTATACGGTGGCGAGACCATTCGCGCCGGCGGCATCATCGTTCGCCAGCGGGGCACGCTGATTCATCCGGGCGTCAACGTCGGGATGGGCAAGGATTTCACGCTGTTCGCGCTGGTTGACGGCAACGTCGCGTTCCAGACCAAGGGACCGAAACAAAACAAGTACGCCTATGTCGTGGAAGCGGCACCGGTGGCAGTGGCGGCCTGACGCATCGCATTTTCGCTTCCGCAAAAAAGCCCGGCTTGCCGGGCTTTTTTTATTGCCGCGAAGCCCTGTAGGCGAGGCTGCAGCCTCGCGCCCTTACCGCCGCTCGACCCAGTACTGCATCCCCAGCGCCAGCGCGGTGAACACGGCCAGCGGAAACGCAGCGGAGAACAGCGGCGACCAGTCGTTGAGGACGCCGAGGTAATTGAAGAGTCGACCGATCAACCAGAACGCGAGGCCGAGCATGGTCCCCGCGAAGATGCGAAAGCCGATCCCGCCCTGCCGCCGCTGGAACTGCGCGAACGGCAGCGCCAGCATCATCATCACGAGCACCGCCACCGGGTAGAGGATCTTCGACCAGAACGCGATTTCGAAACGCGAGGTCTTTTGCGCGCCGGTGCCCAGCACGCGGATGTTGTCGTAGAGCGTGCTCATCGAGAGTCGTTCCGGCGCCACCTGATAGACCGTGAGAATCGACGGCTGCAGCACCGTCTGCCACGACCACTCCGGCAGCGACGAGACGACGGTGGAATCGAGACCGAGGTCCGTGACCTTCACCTTTTGCAGGTTCCAGCGTCCATCGCCGACAAAGCGGCCGGACTCGGCGCTGCGCACGGACGTCAGGCGCTGGTCGCGGTCGAACTCGTAGATGCGGACGCCGACCAGCGTCATGTCCGCCAGCACGGTGCGGATGTTGACGAAGGTGCGGTCCTGCTTGAACCAGAAGCCGGACTCGAACTGCTGTGCTACCACGCCGGTGGCGTTGCCCATGGCCGCCGCGCGCACGTTCTGCGCGAGTCGTTCCGCCGGGGGGGCCACGTATTCGCCGGCCAGGAAGGTGACCAGCGCCAGCGGAATGCCGACGCGCACCACCGCCCAACCGATTTGTACCGTCGACGCGCCGGACGCGCGCATCACGGTGAACTCGGACGTGGCGACGAGCTGCGCAACGGCCAGCAGCGTGCCGATCAGCGCGGCGACCGGGAAGAGTTCGTAGATCCGCGACGGCACATTCAGCGTGACGAACAGCAGCGCCGTGGTCAGCGTATAGCCGCCGCGGCCCACGTCGCGCATCTCCGCGATCAGGTCGAAGAAGGTGAAGAGTCCCAGCAGCGCCATGAAGAGAAGCAGCGTGGACAGCAGGACGTCGCGGCCGATGTAGCGGGTAAGGGTGCGCATCGCGTGGGCCTCAAGCCGCGTTCGGGTCGGGCTTGGGTGCGCGGCCGAAGAGGCCGGTGATCGACAGTTGATGCCGGAATAACAGAAACACGACGAGCAACGCGATTGCGTGCGGCAGCAGCAGGCCGAGCCAGAGATCGAGCTTGCCCTGCGCGATCAGGCTCTGCACGATGTTGATGCAATTGGTGTAGAGCATGTACAGGAAGGCGGCCGCGATCAGGTTGAACGAGCGTCCGATGCGCGGGTTCACGAACGCGAGCGGGATCGCCAGCAGCGTCAGTACCAGGGCGAGGATGGGCACCGACAACCGCCAGAACAGTTCGGCGCGTTCCTTGCGGTCGTCGGTAAACAGCAGCAATGCCGTGGGAATGGCCTTGGTCGACGTGGGCAGCGCGCGCGCCTCGGCGGGCTCGATGCGCCGCCCCAGGCGGCCGAATTCCACGAGCCGGAAGTCGGCGGAGCCGGGCTGGCCTTCGTAGCGGCGGCCATCCTCCAGCACGACAAAGCGATCGCCATTGGGCTCGGTGACGAGGTGACCGAGGCGGGCGACCGTGGTGGCATCCTTGGCATCGTCTACCGAATGCAGGAACACGTTGCGGATGGTGCCGTCGACCGGGTTGATGCTCTCGATGTAGACGACGATGCCGGCGCGGCGGAACTCGCGGAACAATCCCGGCGACAGGATCGACACCTCGTCGCGCGATTCAAGCTGCCGCTCGTACTCGATCTTGCGCTGCTCGGCCCACGGCGACAGGAACAGCGACAGCAGCACGATCGATACCAGGAAGGGCGCGGCGAACATCAGGATGGGCTTGAGGCACGCGGTGAGCGACTGTCCGGACGTGAACCACACCACCATCTCGCTGTCCCGGTACCACCGCGACAGGGTCAGCAGCACGGTGAGGAAGAGCGCCACGGACAGCAGCAGGTTCAAGTAGAACATCGCGTTGAAGCCGATCAGTGCGAGCACACCGTCCACGGCCACGGCGCCGCCCGCCGCGCGGGCGAGGATCCGGATCACCGACTGCGTGAACAGGATCGCCAGAAGCACGACGAATAGTCCGATTGCGGTGGCGGTCAGTTCCCGCACCAGGCTGCGGCGAAAAATCATGACGGCGGGAAAAGTTTTGACTTTTTAGGGAACATTTGCCGATAATGCGTTCCGACGCCCGTAACCGTAACAAAACGAAGAGCCGGGAGACGAGGGATCGCGATGGAATTTACCATAAAAAGCGGCAGCCCCGAGAAGCAGCGCAGTGCTTGTGTCGTCGTCGGCGTGTTCGACAATCGCAAGTTGTCGCTGTCCGCCGAATTGATCGACCGGGCCAGCAACGGTTACGTCAGCGAGATCATCCGGCGTGGCGACATGGAGGGCAAGCTCGGATCGACCCTGCTGCTGCACAACGTGCGCGGCACGCTCGCCGACCGGGTGCTGCTCGTCGGCCTGGGCAAGGAACGCGACTTTCGCGATCGCGAGTTCCGCTCGGCGATCCGCTCCGCCGTCAAGCTGCTGAACGAAACCGGCTCCTACGAAGCCGTGGTCTACATCACGGAAGAAAAGGTCAAGCGGCGCGAAGTGGCGTGGCGGGTCGAGCACGCGGTGGTCGTGGCGATGGAGGCCGTCTACCGCTTCGAGCAGATGAAGAGCCAGCCCACCGAGGTGCGGCGGCCGCTGCGCAAGCTCACGCTGTCCGTGCCGCAGCGCTCCGACCTCACCGCCGGCGAGAAGGCCGCCGTGCGGGGCCTGTCCATCGCGCACGGCATGGATCTCGCGCGTGACCTCGGCAACATGCCCGGCAACATCTGCACGCCGGCCTACCTGGCCGAACGCGCGCAGGCGCTTGCCGTCGAGTTTCCCGATATCGTCGTCAAGGTGCTCGAGCGCAAGGAGTGCGAGGAACTGGGCATGGGCTCGTTCCTGTCCGTGACCAATGGCAGCGACCAGCCGCCGCGGTTCATCGTCCTCGAATACATGCAGCACGAGCGCAAGCAGACGAAGCCCAACGTGCTGGTGGGCAAGGGCATCACCTTCGATACCGGCGGCATTTCGCTGAAGCCCGGCCTCGACATGGACCAGATGAAGTTTGACATGTGCGGGGCCGCGGCCGTGCTCGGCACCTTCCGTGCCATTGCCGAGATCAAGGCGCCCATCAACGTCGTCGGCCTCATTCCCGCGTGCGAAAACATGCCGTCAGGGCGCGCCACCAAGCCGGGCGACGTCGTCACGAGCATGTCGGGCCAGACCATCGAAATCCTCAACACGGATGCGGAGGGCCGGCTGATCCTTGCGGATGCGCTTACCTACGCCGAACGTTACGATCCGGCCGCCGTGGTCGATATCGCCACGTTGACCGGCGCCATGGTGATTGCGCTCGGACACGTGGCCAGTGGCCTCTTCAGCAACAACGAAACGCTGGCTCGCGCACTGCTGCTGGCCGGCGACGATGCATACGACCGGGCCTGGCAACTGCCGATGTGGGAGGACTACCAGGACGGCCTCGCGAGCAATTTCGCCGATTTCGCGAATATTGCGGGACGCCCGGGCGGCAGCATCACCGCGGCCTGCTTCCTGTCGCGCTTCACCAAGAAATACGACTGGGCGCATCTCGATATCGCGGGCACCGCCTGGAAAGATGGCAAGGACAAGGGCGCCACCGGCCGGCCGGTGCCGCTTCTCGCCACTTGGTTGCTGGCGCATGAGGCGCCGCCGGCATGATGCAGGCTTGCACCGCGTGCAGCGCATGACCTCCATCGATTTCTACACGAAAGTTGCAGACCGGCTGACGGTGGCCGCCAAGCTTGCGGGCAAGGCCGTGAGCGCGCATGGCAGCGTGCGGATCCTGACGCCGGATGCCGAAACGACAGCAGCGCTCGACCGCCTCATGTGGCTCGTGCCGCCCACGGGGTTCCTGCCGCATTGCCGCCTCGACGACCCGCTCGCCGCGCAGACGCCCGTATGGATCGACCATCGGCTGGAACACGCCGGCGCCGCCGTCGTGCTCATCAATCTGCACCCGGAGCCCCCGCCGTTCTTCAGCCGATTCGAGCGACTGGCAGAAATCGTGGGTGACGCCGATGCGCCGGCCGGACGCGAGCGCTTTCGCTTCTACCGCGAGCGTGGCTACGCGCTGCGTGCGCACGACTTGAGCGGGCGCTGACCGCCATGCCCACCGCGCGCGAATTGCTGGAGCAGGCCGATGCGCTGATGCGCCGCAATCGCGCGAACACGCTCGACGACATTCCTGTGCTCATGGATGCCGTACCGGCAGCGGCCCTCGCGCCCGCGCCACGAACGGACGTGCCGCTTGCCGACCGCGGGCCGCCGTCTGTGCCGCTGCTCACCGAGAACATCGACGTCATCGACGAGGATGCGACACTCGGGGCCGAGGCCGTCGAGGGCGAGCCCTCCGCGTGGCTCGAGTTCGAGGACCCGAATCCCTCGGTGATCGGCGACGCGCCCGACTCGATCGCAATCGTGCCGTCGGTGGAATTGCAGGCGACGGCGCCGGACGACGCGTCGCTGGCCTCCGCCGAGCACGAGGAAATCGAATTCACGCTGCCTGCGGAGGAGCCGGCCGCATCGGAGGTCCCGGCGGAGGTCCCGGCGGAGGTCCCGGCGGAGGTCCCGGCGGAGGTCCCCGCGGACGTGCCGGTGGCTCTGGCCGTGACCGCAGGTCTCGCCGCACCGGCGGCCGCACCTGCAATCGTGGTCACAGCGGCTGCGCCCGCCTCCGCTCCGGCGGTGCCTGCGATGGCCGACGATGAGGAGCGGTGGGCTGCCGCCGCGGAAGAGATTCGCATGCAGGTGTTGCAGCGGATCGATCTCTTCACCGATACCGGACTGCGCGACCAGTTGGCCCAGCGCCTGCAGCCCATTGCCGACCGTGCCAGCGCCGACTTTGTGAAGGCG
>JBKJSU010000138.1:0-6191 GCA_046594415.1 Casimicrobiaceae bacterium
ACCGGGGGGAACCTGGCACCAGAACATGATCTTGGACGGGTACCGGTCGAGGTAGGCCATTTCGCAATGCATTGGAATGGGCACAAACGACGGCGCCTCCGTCGATGTGCTCACGGCGCCGACGACATGCCGGCGCGGCGAGGTTCCGCCGACGTAGTCGCTGAATTGCGGCGAAATTCCGGCGGCGATGCTCTCGAAAGCCTCGGGGGTGCGGACGTCGAAGCCCCGGAACAGGATCGCGCCGTGGGCGAGCAGGTGGTCGTCGATCCACTGCCGGTTGGCGCGCGCCCACGCGGCCAATGCTTCACCACTGGTCGTTGCTGCTCCGGCTTGAGGACCGACGAGCAGTGGCAGCACGGAATCATCGCTGAGAAAGCCTGTCTGCATCGAGACTCCACTCGCAAGCAGCGTCCACGGCAACCGTCGTCGAAGGTGCCGTAATATCGGCATGGAACCTGCTTATAAGAACTGTCTGTTAGCAGGTAACATAGTGTCCTTGGCGCCTCATGCCTTACCGGCGGCACCGGCGCCCGTTATTTTCGATCATTTCCACGTCACACGCGCGTGGTCAGCCGAAACACGCAAAGAACACACATGGCGCTGCCACTTCGACGAGTCATCGCAATCAATCCGCTTGGGCAACCCGACGTGGGCGTCGTCGTGGCTGCCGGTCTCGCGGGTGCCCTGGGGGTGCTCGATCTCGGCCACGCTCGCGCGGCGGCCATGCGTGCGCTGGCGCAACTGGGCGTCGCGCGCCCCGCCGCCGCCGGTGTGCGCGTGGCTCCCGGCAGCGACATCGGCCCCGCGGCCCTCCCGCCTTGCGTCACGACGGTCCTGCTGGACGCGGGCACGCCGGTGGCCCCATGGCGCGACCGCCAGGTTCTTGTCCAGGTGACCTCGCTGGCGCAGGCGCGCGCGGCCATTGCGGACGGCGCCGATGGCCTGATCGCCAAGGGCAACGAAAGCGGCGGCCGGGTCGGCGACGAGACCGCGCTGGTGCTGTTGCAGGCCTTGGTGGCGGAATGCACGTGCCCGATCTGGGTGCAGGGCGGCATCGGCCTGCACACGGCCGCGGCATGCATCGCGGGAGGCGCCGTCGGCGTGATCCTCGACAGCCAGCTGGCGCTGGCGCGCGACGTGTCGTTGCCGGACGAAATTCGTGCCGCAGTCATGGCGATGGATGGCAGTGAAACCGCGGTCTTGCACGGATTTCGCGTCTACCAGCGGCCCGACCTCCCGGTGGAAGCGCTGGCGGCGGCGGCCGACATCGCGGCATTGCTTGGATGCGCAAATCTGCGCGACAACTTGTTGCCCACAGGTCAGGATGCGGCATTTGCGCGCCCCTTGGCGGAGCGTTTCCATACCGTCGGCGGCATCATCACCGGCATCGACCGCGCCATCACCAGTCACCTCGCGGCGGCGCAACGGCAGCAGGCGTTGGCGCCCAACAGCGCGCTCGCCGCCGACCTCGGCCTGCGCTACCCGATCCTGCAAGGCCCGATGACGCGGGTGAGCGATCGCGTGCCCTTTGCCATGGCCGTCGCCGATGCCGGTGGTTTGCCCTTTGCCGCGCTGGCGCTGATGCGCGGCGGCGAAGTGGAAACGCTGCTGGCGGAAATGTCGCTGCGCCTCGCCGGTCGCCCGTGGGGCGTGGGCATCCTGGGCTTCGTGCCCGCCGCGTTGCGCGACGAACAACTGGAAGTGGTGCGGCGCTTCAAGCCGCCCGTGGCGTTGATTGCCGGTGGCCGGCCGGCGCAGGCGCGGCCGCTCGAAGATATCGGCATCACCACGTTCCTGCATGTCCCCTCGCCCGGATTGCTCGAGCAATTCCTGAAACAGGGCGCGCGCCGATTCGTGTTCGAGGGTTCGGAATGCGGCGGCCATGTCGGGCCGCGCACCAGCTTTGCGTTGTGGGACCTGCAGATCGAAATCCTGCTGCGCCATCCGGCGCCGCAGGAACTGCGCGTGGTGTTCGCGGGCGGCATTCACGACGCGCGCTCGGCGGCGATGGTGGCCGCGATGGCCGCGCCGCTGGTCGAGCGTGGCGCCAAAATCGGCGTCCTGATGGGCACCGCGTATCTCTTCACGCCGCAGGCCGTGGCCTGCGGCGCGATCCAGCCCGCGTTCCAGCAGGCGGCCCTCGCGTGCACGCAAACGGTCCTGCTCGAAACGGCGCCGGGGCATGCCACGCGTTGCGCCGAAACGGACTACGTGCGGATGTTCCGCGCCGAACGCGAGCGCCTGCAGGCGCAGGGCATGCCCACCAAGGAAATCTGGGAGCAGTTGGAGATGCTCAATCTCGGGCGGCTGCGTATCGCCGCCAAGGGTCTGCAGCGCGAGGGCGACCAGTTGGTCGCCGTCGATGAATCGACGCAACGCCGCGAAGGCATGGTGATGCTGGGCCAGGTGGCCGCGCTGCGCGTTGGCCTGATCAGCATCGAGGATCTGCATCGCGATGTGTCAGAAGGCTCGACGCGCCTCCTCGACGCACTCGAGGTTGCCGCCGCGCCGCAGCTGCCGTCGCGCAGCGCCGACATTGCAATCATCGGCATGGCCACGATCATGCCGGGCGCGCCCAATCTCGACGCGTTCTGGTCCAACATCGTCCATGGCGTCAACAGCATCAGCGAAGTTTCGGCCGAGCGCTGGCGCGTGGAAACGTTCTACGAAGCCGGCTCGATGAACGGCAACAAGACGCCGTCGAAATGGGGCGGCTTTCTCGACCCGATCGCGTTCGATCCGCTCACCTACGGCATTCCGCCGCTGTCGCTGGCGGCGATCGAGCCGGTGCAGTTGCTGGCGCTGGAAGCCAGCCGCCGGGCACTGGCCGACGCCGGCTATGCCGACCGCGAATTCGATCGCGAGAATACCGCGGTGATCTTCGGCGCCGAGGCCGGCACCGATCTCGCCAGCGCGTATTCGTTCAAGGCGCTGTGGCGGCAGTACGCAGGCGAGATTCCGCCGGAACTCGACGCGGTGCTGCCCACGCTCACCGAGGATTCGTTCCCCGGCATTCTCGCCAACGTGATTGCGGGTCGCATCGCCAACCGGCTCGACCTGGGCGGCGTGAATTTCACGGTGGACGCGGCGTGCGCGTCGTCGCTGGCGTCGATCGATCTTGCGTGCAAGGAATTGAACGCGGGCACCAGTGCGATGGTCATCTGCGGCGGCGCCGACCTGCACAACAGCATCGTCGATTTCCTTGCGTTCGCCAGCGTGCATGCCTTGTCGCCCACGGGCCAGTGCCGCACGTTCGACGCATCCGCCGACGGCATCGCGCTGGGTGAGGGCGTGGCCACGGTGGTATTGAAGCGTCTCGCCGACGCGCAGCGCGACGGCGACCGCATCTACGCGGTGATCAAGGGTGTCGGCGGCGGCAGCGACGGCAAGAGCCTGGGTCTCACCGCGCCGCGCGCCGAAGGCCAGGCCCGCGCGTTGTCGCGCGCCTATCGCCAGGCCGGTGTGGCGCCCGGCGAAGTGCAATTGATCGAAGCGCACGGCACGGGCACCGTGGTCGGCGACCGCATCGAGCTGGAAACGCTGAACCGCTTTTTCGGCGCCGGTGGCGCAACACGGGCCAGCATCGCGCTCGGCTCCGTGAAATCGCAGATTGGTCACACCAAGTGCGCAGCCGGACTGGCGGGCGTGATCAAGAGCGCGCTGGCGCTGCATCACCGCATCCTGCCGCCCACGCTCAACATCAAGCAGCCCAACGCCGCGTGGACGGCGGACAGTCCGTTCACGCTCAACGCCCAGGCTCGGCCGTGGCCGGACGGCGCGCGCAAGGCCGGTGTCAGCGCGTTCGGTTTTGGCGGCACCAATTTTCACGTCGTTCTGGCCGAGCACGCGGGTTCGGTCGCGCAGGCCGGCATGCGCCAATGGCCCGCGGAATTGTTCCTGTTCCGCGGCAACGATCGCGCCGCAGCGCTGGTGCGTCTCGACACGCTCGCCGCAGTCGTCGCCGGCGGCCACTTCACGCTGAAGGACCTCGCGCGTTCAGTGTCCGCAGGCAGCGGCGCCGTGCACATCGCCATCGTTGCGCGCGACGCGGCAGACCTGCGCCACAAGCTGCAACTCGCGCGCGAGGGCAATGCCCACGCCACCGGCGTGTTCATCGCCGCGACAACTGCTGCCGCAACGCCAGGCGGCCTCGCCTTCCTGTTCCCCGGGCAGGGGTCGCAGCGCGTGGGCATGCTGCGCGACCTGTTCATGGCCTTCCCAGCGCTGCAGCGCTATCTCGCGCTGGGCGCGCGCTGGGTGCCGCAGCTGTTTCCACCCACGCCGTGGCGCGAAGGCGAGGATGCCGCGCAACGCGAAGCGATCAACGACACGCGCGTCGCGCAGCCCACGCTCGGTATCGCGGAGCTTGCGCTGGCCGATCTGCTGCAGCGCCTCGGCGTGCGGCCCGACGTGCTGGCGGGACACAGTTATGGCGAGCTGGTGGCGCTGTGCGTTGCCGGCGCATTGCCGGAATCCGAACTGCTGGAACTGAGCGCGTTGCGCGGCCAGCGCATCGTCGAGGCCTGTGCCATCGGCAACGATGCCGGCACGATGGCCGCGGTGGCCGCCGCTGCGGCCAGCCTGGCCCGCAGCATCGAAGGCCTATCGGGCGTGGTGGTCGCCAACGACAACGGCCCGGACCAGGTCGTCATTTCCGGACCCACGGCCGAAATTGCAATTGCCAATGCGCGACTGCGCGCGGCCGGCGTCACCGTGCGCTCCATCCCGGTGGCCTGCGCGTTTCACAGCCCGCTCGTCACGCCGGCGTGCGCCACCTTTGCCAAGGATCTTGCCGGCATCGACATCGCGCCGCTTACGCGAACGGTGTATTCCAACACCACGGCCAGCGCCTATCCGCTCGAGCCCGCATCCATTCGCGCGCGCCTTGCCGAGCATATCGGCAAGCCGGTGCGCTTCGCCGCCGAGATCGAGGCGATGTACGCCGCGGGCACGCGTGCCTTTGTCGAGGTCGGTCCCGGTCGCGTGCTGACGGGACTGGTCACGCGCATCCTGGGTGAGCGCCCGCACCTGGCAGTCGCCTGCGATCACGTCGGCGAGGAGGGCATCACCCAATTGCTGCTGGCGCTGGGCCAGCTCGCGGTGCATGGGGTGCCGGTCGACACAGGCGCCCTCTTCGCCGATCGCGACGCGCAGCTGCTTGACCTCAAGTCCCCGCCCCCCGCCGGAGCGTCCACCAGCGCGTGGTGGGTCAATGGCCAGCGGGCATGGCCGATCCACGGCGAGCTGCCGTCCCATGCAATGCATCCCGTGACTGCGCCGGTCGTGCAGGGATCGATGGCCGCCGCCGGACCGGTCGGCAGCGGCGACCGGCAGCAGGTCGTGCTGGAATATCTGCGCAACATGCGCACGATGGTCGAGGCGCAACGACGCGTGATGCTGGACTATCTTGGCACCTCCGATGGCGGCGCGTTGATCGAGGGCGAATCCTTCACGGCGACACCGGTGGCACCTGCCGCCGCCGTGCCCATCGCCGCGCCGGCGCGCAAGCCAGCGCCTGCCGAAGCTGCGACCCCGGCGTCCGCCAGCCCCGACGAAGCGATCGATATCGAACAACTGTTGCTCACTCTGGTGTCCGCGCGCACCGGCTATCCGGTGGAAATGCTCAATCTCGACCTCGACCTCGAGGCGGACCTCTCGATCGACTCGATCAAGCGCGCCGAAATTCTCGGCGCCATCGCCGAACGTCTGCAGGCGGGCGCCACCGCAATGCCGACGGAGTTGCCCGAGGATCTCATCGCCGTGAAGACGCTGCGCGGCATCATCACCGCGCTGGCCCCGCTCGCCGCCAAGGCGGCGCCGGTAGCGGCCGCGACGGCAGGCGCGCCCGGCACCACGCCCGCGGCGGCTGCCACCACCGCCAACGCGCCGGCGGGCGGTCCGACTGTGCCGGTTCCGCGCTATGTCGTCACGCTGCAACCATCCACGCATGTCAACAGCGCGTGGAGTCTCCAAAACCAGGCGATCGGCATCGTCGGCGCAACGCCCGGCCTGCGCACGCTGCTGATGGCCAATCTGCACGCCGCGGGCAGCCGCGGCGCACCATGGAAAAACGGCAAGGCGCCGGCTGGCGCGCATGCGGCACTGGTGGACCTGACGCCGTTGCGTTCCGACTGGAAGCCCTCCGACGTGCCCGAACTCTTCACGCGCATTCGCGGCGCGTTGATGTCCGG
>JBKJSU010000022.1:0-14051 GCA_046594415.1 Casimicrobiaceae bacterium
CAATTCGACGCGCAGGCTTTCAAGACAGGAGATGGCGGCCGCCTTCGACGCCGAATAGGCGGCCGCGCCGGGCAACCCGCGATAGCCGGCGATGCTGGCAACGCCCGCCAGGATGCCACGGCGCTCGCGCCGCAGCGTGGCCACGAAGGGCGCGAAGGTATTGACCATGCCCATAACGTTGGTGTCGAACACCGCATGGAACGCCGGCAGGTCTTCCGGCACTTCGGTCAGCGTGCCGCGCGAGACGCCGGCGTTGGCAATGACAATGTCCGGTGCGCCGAAGCGACTGCAAAAGTCGGCGCCTGCCGCGGCCAGCGCCTGTGCGTCGCGCACATCGGCGACATAGGTGACCGCGGTGGCAGGATGCAGCGCCGCGGCGACCCGGTCGAGTTCCGCGGCGCGGCGCCCGACCAGTCCGAGGGTGGCGCCCGCAGCGGCGTAGTAGTGCGCCAGCGCCTCACCGATGCCCGACGTTGCCCCGGTGAGGAAAACGCGCACCGCCGCCGCGCGATCAGGACTTGGGTCGGTCGGCGCGTGCCTTGACGACCAGCGCATCGATCGCCGCGGAGACGCCCGCGTGGCCGTTCGGCATGCGCTCGGGACCGGTGGTGAACTTGCCGTCGACGATGATCGTGGGCACCGACTGGATCTGGTAGACCTGCGCCTGCTGCTTGGCGCGATTGACCTTGCCGACCACCGTGAACGATCCGTAGAGGTCCTCGACCTTCTTGCGATCTAGCCCCTTGGCCGCGGCCCAGTCGAAGAACTCCTTGTCGTTCCAGAGCTGGTTGCCCTTGACGTGGATGGCGTTGAAGATGTCCGGAGAGAGCTTGGTTTCCTCCCCCATCGCCTCGAGCGTGTAGTAGGCGCGGGCAAGACTCTCCCATTTCGGCTGGAACATCACGGGAATGCGCCGCAGCTGCACGTCGGCGGGTTTGGTCTTGAGCCACGCCTGCAGGTTGGGTTCGAGTTCGCCGCAATGCGGGCAGCCATAGGAGAAGAACTCGATCACCTCGATGTTCTTGCCCGTTTCGACGGGTTGCGGATTCTTGAGCTTGGCGTAGTTGCGGCCCTCGACCATGTCCTGCGCCCAGGCACCGGTGACGATGGTAAGGGCCAGCAGCGCGGCCACGGAGCGCAACCGGCCGCGCAATGCCGCAAAGTGATGTTGGTGCTTCATGCAAACTCCCGAAGTTGGCGCGCGACAGACCGCCGCGCATTGTCTTGAACGTCGCTTGGGCCGATAAGGCCGACCGCAAGTTCCCTTGCCGGGACCCGATGGCCACCCTTTTCTAGAATTTGATCACCGCCACGTCGAAGCCGTTGCGTGCCAGGTCGTTGCGCATGCGGTTCAGCTCGTCGGTGTTGTCGTAGGGGCCGAGCCGCACCCGGTAGCGCACACCCTTGTCCGCCAAGGTGCCCGGCTGCACGTTGGCCTGCCAACCCGAAAGCGCCAGACGCGCCTTGAGGTTCTCCGCATCCGCCTCGGTGGCGAAGGACCCGGCCTGCAGCCAGAACCTGGCGCCGGCCTTGGGCGCTGCCGGCGCTTCGGCTTTAGCAGACTTGTCCGCAGCTCTTTCCGCGGGCTTGTCGGCAGCCTTTTCAGCCGACTTCTCGACAGGATTGTCGGCAGCCTTGGTCGCGCCCTTGTCCGGCGTGCGCTCCTTGGCCTGGTCGGCCACGACGCGGTCCGGCGCCTTTTTCGCCTCCTGCTGCGCCTTCGGCTCATCGGCGCCGGGCAGGATCTTGTAGAAGTCAAAGCGCGGCTTGTCGGCCGCCGGATCGGTCTTGTCGGCGCGTGCCGCCTTGGGTGGATCGCGGGTATCCCGCGTGCTTCCGGTGACGGGAAACGGGCTGCCCGCGCGCATCAGGTAGTAGGCCACGCCGGCCGCGAGACCCAGTCCCAGCACCAGCCCGATGAATACGCCCAGCAGCGTGCCACCGGCACCACGATGCCGTGGCGACGTGGTCCGCGCCCGCGCGGGAGGCGGGGTGGAGGGGCGGGTGGGCGTGGAGCGTGACATCGCGGCGTGCAGACCTTGAATCCCTCGCGGGTGCTACATCTGTTCCGGGGCCGAGATCTTCAGCAGCGCCAGCCCGTTGCGCAGCACCTGCCCTGTCGCCACGGCCAGCGCCAGCCTCGCGACCCGCACTTTTGGATCGTCGACCAGAAATCTTTCCGCATTATAGTAACTGTGGAAATCGCGGGCCAAATCCTTGAGATAGAACGTGAGCTGATGCGGCGCATGCTCGCGCGCCGCCACCGCAAGTTCATCAGGATAATCGGCAATCCGCCGCAGCAGCGCTTCCTCGTAGGGACTCACCAGCGCCGACAGGTCGGATTCGCGCATCGCCGCGACCGCGGTGGCCGGATCGAGCGCCGCCTGGCGCAGCACCGAGCACATCCGCGCATACGCATACTGCACGTAGTAGACCGGATTGTCGTCGGACTGCGAGCGCGCGAGATCGATGTCGAATACGAATTCGCTGTCGCCCTTGCGCGAGACGAGGAAGAAACGCACCGCGTCGCGGCCGGCG
Source organism: Casimicrobiaceae bacterium (assembly GCA_046594415.1). Lineage (GTDB taxonomy): Bacteria > Pseudomonadota > Gammaproteobacteria > Burkholderiales > Casimicrobiaceae > VBCG01. The sequence goes on from JBKJSU010000022.1 coordinate 2,539, forward strand.
TCGTCGATCAGGTCACGCAGCGTGACGTAGCCGCCCGCGCGCTTGCTGATCTTCACCTCTTCGCCGCCACGCATGACGGTGACCATCTTGTGCAGGACATACGCGGGATATCCGGCCGGCACGCCCATGTGCAGAGCCTGCAGGCCGGCGCGAACGCGGGTGACCGTGCTGTGGTGATCCGCGCCCTGCACGTTGACGACGTCCTGGAAGCCGCGCTCCCATTTGGTGACGTGATAGGCGACGTCGGGCACGAAATACGTGTACGTGCCGTCCGACTTGCGCATCACGCGGTCCTTGTCGTCGCCGAAGGCCGTGGTCTTCAGCCACAGCGCGCCTTCGTGCTCGTAGGTCTGGCCCGATGCGACGAGACGCGCCACGGTGGCATCCACCCGGCCGTCCTCGTAGAGCGAACTCTCGAGGAAATAGTGGTCGAAGGTGACGCCGAAGGCGAGCAGGTCGCAGTCCTGCTCGAGGCGCAACTCGGCCACGGCGAAACGCCGTATCGCATCGAGGTCGGAGAGGTCCGGCGCCGGCTGCGCGAGATAGCGCTGGGCGATCTCGCGGATGTATTCGCCGCGATAGCCGTCTTCCGGAAACGCGACGGAATCGCCATTGATTTCGCGCGCGCGCGCCTGCACCGACAACGCGAGATTGTGGATCTGTGCGCCGGCGTCGTTGTAGTAGAACTCGCGGGTGACCGTGTGGCCCTGCGTCTCCAGCAGGCTGGCGATCGCATCGCCCAGCGCCGCCTGGCGGCCGTGGCCGACATGCAGCGGCCCGGTGGGATTGGCCGACACGAACTCGACCATCACCCGTTGCCCGGACGGCGTCGCGACGCGCCCGAAGCGCTCGCCCTCCGCCAGCACCCGCGCGACGATGGCCTGGCGCGCGGCCGGCGTGAGGAACAGGTTGATGAAGCCGGCGCCGGCCAGTTCCGCGCGCTCGATCAGCGGCGACGCCGGCAGCGCGTCGAGCAGCGCCTGCGCCAATTGGCGCGGGTTGCGCTGCGCCCGCTTGGCAAGCGCCAGCGCGACATTCGATGCATAGTCGCCGTGCGCGGCCTGCTTCGGCCGCTCCAGCGCCACCGGCGTATCGGCGCAAGCCGGCACGGCGCTCGCGACCGCGGCGGCCAGCACCTGCCGTAACTGCTGCTTCATGTCGTTCATCGCTTCAACTCGCCGCCCGGAAACTGCCGTTGGGGGAAAAGCCTGCGATTATAGCGGTTGCCGTCAGCCGAACCCGGCGGGATCGACATCGAGAGCCCACCGCACGCGACGCTGCCCCGGCGCGTCGGTCAACGCGGCGTGCCAGTCGCCGAGGAATCGTTGCAGTGCGCCGCGCCTTGCGCTCTGCACGGCGATCTGTGCGCGCTCGAATCCGGCACGCCGCGCCAGCAGCGCGCTCACCGGCGCGAACACCTCCACCTCGGAATGGGCTGCCGCAACCAGCGAACGTGCCGCCGCGTGCGCCGCCGCGAGATAGGCGTCCACGACCGCGCGTTCATGCGCTTCCGCGGTCAGCAGCGCGACATGCGTGAACGGCGGCAGCGCGGCCATCCGGCGTTCCGCCAGCAGCGTTGCTGCGAGGCTTTCGTAGTCGTGCTTGCGCACGGCCACGAAGACCGGATGCGTCGGAAAGTCCGTCTGCACCACGACTTCGCCCGCCAGCTCCGCGCGACCGGCGCGCCCCGCGACCTGCATCAGCAGCGCGCCCAGCCGCTCGGTGGCGCGGAAGTCGGCGCTGTAGAGCGCGTTATCCGCGCCGAGCACGCCCACCAGCGTGAGCCGCGGAAAATCGTGCCCCTTCGCCAGCATCTGCGTGCCGACCAGGATGTCGAGTTCGTTGGCGGCCACCTTGTCACGCACGGCGGCGAATGCCCCGCGCGACCGCGTGCTGTCGCGGTCCACGCGGGCGATGCGTGCCTCCGGAAAAGCATCCGCCAGCGCGCGCTCGAGCCGCTGCGTGCCGTAACCGAGCGGCAGCAGGTCTACGTTGCCGCACGTGGGACAGGCATTGGGCAGGCGTTCGATGTGGCTGCAGTGATGGCAGCGCAACGACGGCGGGGCGCGATGCACGGTGAGGCGCGCGCTGCAGCGCGGACATTGCGCATCCCAGCCGCAGGAAGCGCAATTGAGCGACGGCGAAAAGCCGCGACGATTGACGAAGACGAGCGATTGCTCCTGCCGCGCGAGGCGCAGCGCGATCGCCGCGCGCATTTCCACGCCGATGCCGTCCAGGTCCCGCGCCGCGCGGTTGTCCACCAGCCGGATCAGCGGCAGCGCGGCGCGCGTGTCGGCACGCTGGCGCAGGTCGAGGCGGCGATAGCGCTGCTCGCGCACGTGCAGCCACGATTCGAGGGACGGCGTGGCGCTGCCGAGCACCACGGGCACGCCACGGTGATGCGCGCGCCAGACCGCGGCGTCGCGCGCGTGATAGCGGACGTTGTCCTGCTGCTTGTACGAGCCGTCCTGCTCCTCGTCCACGATCACGAGGCGCAGGTCGGGCAATGGCGCAAAGACCGCTAGTCGCGTGCCAACGACGAGGCGCGCGCGTCCTGTCGCGGCTTCGATCCAGTGCGCGCGACGCACGGTCGGCGCCAGGCCGGAATGCAGCAGCGCGATGGCGACGCCCGGCAGGGCGGCATCGAGCCGCTGCGCGAGCTGCGGCGTGAGATTGATCTCGGGGACGAGCAGCAGGACCTGTCCGCCGCGCGCGATCGCGCGGCGCGCCGCGGCCATGTAGACGTCGGTCTTGCCGCTGCCCGTCACGCCGAACAGCAGGAACGGCGCGAAGCCTTCGGCGGCTGCGGCGTCGATGGCGTCGATGGCGGCCAGCTGCTCGGCGTTGAAGACCACCGCCCCGTCGGCACTCTCCGGCGCGACCGCCGGCGCGGCGTCGCGCCGTGCCGCGCGCGGCTTGGCGGCCGTCAACGGCGGAACCGCCAGCGCCAGGGCGAGGCCCAAGGGCTCCTGATAGTAGGACGCGACAAATTCGCCCAGCGCCAGCACGTCGTCGGGAAGAGGCGGCACGTCCGCAATGTCGGCGAGCGTCTGCAGCTTGTCGTGCGGCACGCTCGATTCCGCGACGATGTCCTGCACGACGCCGATCAGGCGCCGCGGGCCGAGGACCACCCGCACCACGCTGCCGCGGCGAACCGGCGCGCCGTCCGGAACCCAGTAGTCGAACGCGGTCGCGGCGGCGACGGGAAGCGCTACCCGGACGATGGGCATCGACAGGCGCTCGGGAAGTGACTGCTCATGGCCAATTCACGCAAGTTGTAGTGTTCCAAATCTTGAGTCCTGACCGAAGCTTCAGGTCCCAAGTCATTATTTTCAAAGGACCGGCCCTGGATGCGGGATCATTTGTGGATAACTTTGTGCGTAAGTGGCCGTGCTGGCAGAACCATTATGGCGCAGACATGGTGCCCGACGGCCTGGAAGGACCGGCAGGTCGGCGAAAACCCTTGCTTCTTTAGCAGGTTGCAGCCGCTTGCCCGGCGGCGCCGGGGGATTGCATGCGCTATCCGGCGAATCGGCGCCCGATGTGCATAACTGGACGCCGGAACAACCGTTGCGGCCGTTTGTCAAGCCCCTGCAAAGCCAGCAACGGCGCGGGTTCCACGGCTTTTTCCCTGCGGCAATCCCCGCAACTCAAGCAGCGGCGCGGGTTTCCCGGGAAGTGGCGTGGACCGCCTCCACCAACGCGGCGACGTTCTCCACAGGGGTGGCTGGCACGATGCCGTGGCCGAGGTTGAAGATGTGCCCGGGCGCCGGTCCGGCGGCCCGCACGATCGCGGAGGCCTCCCGGGCGACGGTGGCCGGATCGGTGAGGAGGACGAGCGGATCGAGATTGCCCTGCAGCGCCACGCGCTGGCCCACGGCGGCGCGCGCCTTCGCGATGTCCACCGTCCAGTCAAGTCCCACGCCCGACGCGCCGCACGATGCGATGTCGTCGAGCCACGCGCCGCCGCCCTTCGTGAACACGATCGTCGGCACCTTGCCGCCGTCGGCAGCGGGCGCAAGCGAGGCCAGGATATCCCGCATCGGCGCCAGCGAAAATCGCTTGTATGCAGGCGCGGACAGCAGTCCACCCCACGTGTCGAAGATCATGACCGCATCGGCGCCGGCGGCAATTTGCTCGTTGAGATAGGCGGTCACCGCGCGCGCATTGACGGCGACGATTGCGTCGAGCAGGTCCGGACGCTGATATGCCATCTTGCGCACCAACGCAAAGTCGGGACTGCCGCCGCCCTCGATCATGTAGCTGGCCAGCGTGAACGGGCTGCCGGAAAAGCCGATCAGCGGCACCTTGCCATGCAGTTCCCGCTTGATCTGCGCCACTGCGGCGAACACGTAGCCAAGCTTGGCCATGTCCGGCACTTGCAACGCGCGCACGGCGGCCTCGTCGCGAACGGTGGTGGCAAAGCGCGGGCCCTCGCCCTCGGCGAACGTCAGGCCGAGCCCCATCGCGTCGGGCACCGTGAGGATGTCGGAGAACAGGATGGCCGCATCCAGCGGAAAGCGCGCCAGCGGTTGCAGCGTGACTTCCGTGGCGAGGTCGGGATTGGTGGCGAGGCCCATGAAGCTGCCGGCGCGCGCGCGGGTCTTCTGATACTCAGGCAGGTAGCGACCCGCCTGGCGCATCAGCCATACGGGGGTATGCGTGGTCGGTTCGCGGCGCAGGGCGCGCAAGAACGTGTCGTTGTGCAACATCGCTTTCCTTCAGGAGGCGCGCGCCGCATCCGGAATCAACCTGCGACCGGTCAGCCGCTCGAGGATCGCCAGCGGCGCACGTTGCGGATCGTACAACGCTTGCACCGGAAGGTGAGTGGTCTGCTCGAGCATGAACTGCCCCGACACGGCCGCGTGCATCACCTGATCGGAAAAACAGAGCCACGTGGTGCCCGGCGCGAAGTGCACGACCTGCTGCGTGCAATCGCGCTGGTACGCCATGTCCGCCTTGGCGCGGTCATGCAGGCTGAGCATCAGGTGGTCGTAGTGGCTGCGCCGGCCCTTGGTGACCTGCAGCGCGGACAGCAGCGTCGCCGATCCCGGCAACGGGGCGCGAATGCGCGGCAGCAACGTGCGGGCAACCGCCTCGAACGGCTCGCCCACGCGCCATACTCGCGGCGCGACCGGATTGAGATTGGTGAATACCCGCAGGATCCGCGCGCCCTGGTTGGGCCGGGAAGGGAACGCATCGACATGCAGACGCGAATCGTCCTTGCGCCAGGACACCGCCCGCCCCAACGCGGGCTGCGGCCGGAAGCTGGTGCGCGCCTGCTGCACGTAAGGCGCATAACGCGGGAAAAGAGTCGCGACCAGCGCCCCGGCGTCGACTGCAAAGCGCGTGACCAGGGCCGTCAGTGCGGCAAGATCGACGGCAGCACCGCGCGCGCCCTTCAACCGCGGCGTGGTGGAAGCCGCGGCCCCCTGCTTCGGCATTTCCACGCTGATGTTCTTGGCTCGGCCATCCGACCATTCCGGCGTGAGGAAGCGACGCTCGTCCTCGGCCAGCACGAATGTCGCACGCGGCAGCACCAGCACGCCGCCATCCTCGATCGCGTGCACGGCCAGCGCCTGCTGTTCGGCCGTGACTGGTGGCCGAAAGCCCGCGAGATCGAGCGTGACGATTGCGGTCATCGGGCGTTGCAGTACTGCCGCGCTTCAGCGCGGCAGTACGCTCGTTCCCATCAGGAATTCGTCGACCGACCGCGCGGCCTGCCGGCCCTCCCGGATGGCCCACACCACCAGCGACTGGCCGCGCCGCATGTCGCCGGCGGCAAACACCTTGTCGATGGAAGTGCGGTAGGTATCGGTGTCGGCCTTCACGTTCGAGCGCGCATCGTGCTCGACGCCAAGTTCGGTGAGCAGGCCCTTCCGCACCGGGCCGGTGAAGCCCATCGCGAACAGCACCAGGTCGGCCTTGATCTCGAATTCGCTGCCCGGAATCTCCACCATCTTCGGCGGCGCATTGCCGTCGCGATGCCATTCCACGCGCGCGGCGATCAGTTTTTCGACCTTGCCGTTACGGCCCTCGAAGCGCTTGGTGGTGACGGACCAGTCGCGATCGCAGCCTTCCTCGTGGGACGAGGACGTGCGCAGCTTGATGGGCCAGTTCGGCCATACCAAAGGCTTGTTCTCGGATTCCGGCGGTTGCGGCAGGAGTTCGAATTGCATGATCGACGCTGCGCCATGCCGGTTGGACGTGCCCACGCAATCGGAACCGGTGTCGCCGCCACCGATCACGACGACATGCCTGCCCGTGGCCTTGATCTGGTCGGCCACCTTGTCGCCGGCGACGGCGGCATTTTGCTGCGGCAGGAATTCCATCGCGAAGTGCACGCCGTCGAGATCGCGGCCGGGCAGGGCAAGATCGCGGGGCATCTCGGCGCCGCCGGTGAGTACCACGGCATCGAACTCGGCGAGCAATTGCGCGGCAGGCAGGTCGACCCCCACGTTCACGCCGGTGCGGAACTCGACACCTTCCTGCGCCATCTGCTCCATTCGCTTGTCGATCAGGCCTTTTTCCATCTTGAAATCGGGAATGCCGTAGCGCAGGAGTCCACCAATTCGATTGGCCCTTTCGAACACGACCACGTCATGCCCCGCGCGCCCCAGCTGCTGCGCGCAGGCAAGCCCCGCGGGGCCGGAGCCGACCACCGCGACGCGCCGGCCGGACTTGGCTGCCGGCGGCAGCGGCACCACCCAGCCCTCCTCCCAGCCCTTGTCGATGATGAAATGCTCGATCGACTTGATGCCCACCGCGTCGTTGTTGATGTTGAGCGTGCAGGAGGCTTCGCACGGCGCCGGGCACACGCGGCCCGTGAATTCCGGGAAGTTGTTCGTCGTGTGGAGCACCTCGAGCGCACGCTCCCATTGATGCCGGTAGACGAGGTCGTTCCAGTCAGGAATGATGTTGTGGACCGGGCAGCCGCTCTGGCAGAACGGGATGCCGCAATCCATGCAGCGCGCGCCCTGCTTCGCCGCCTCGTCTTCCTTCAGCGCGATCACGAATTCGCGATAGTGACGCACGCGTTCGGCCGTGGGCTGCGCCGCTTCCGTGATCCGTTGCAGTTCGAGAAATCCGGTGATCTTGCCCATGGCGTCGTCAGTTCGTTGAAATCAGCAGGGAGACACGCTTGCCGCAGCGCGTCGTCGTGGTCCGGCGTTGCCGCAAGGCGATTGTCAGGCCGCGGCGCGCTGCTTCGTCGCCGGCACGGTGCTCTTCACCTTGGCCCGGTCGCGCATTTCGGTGAGCGCCCGCCGGTATTCATGCGGAGACACTTTCACGAAGGCAGCCTGCGCGGCATCCCAGTTGTCGAGCAGCTTCAGCGCCAGCGTGCTGCCGGTGAAGCGCAAATGGCGCTCCACCAGTTCGCGCACCAGCACCACATCGGCCTTGCCCGCGTGGCGCTGGCGGCCCTTGCCGGCGGCTTCCAGCGCATCCTCCTCCGCTGCCTGCGCGGCTTCGGACTGCAGCGGCTCGATGGCCACCATTGCCATGTTGCAATGCGCGGCGAACGTGCGGTCGGGATCGTAGACGAACGCATACCCGCCGCTCATGCCGGCGGCGAAGTTGCGCCCGGTCTTGCCCAGCACGACCACCGTGCCGCCGGTCATGTATTCGCAACCGTGATCGCCGGTGCCCTCCACCACCGCCGAGGCGCCGGAATTGCGCACGCAGAAGCGTTCGCCGGCAATGCCGCGGAAGTAGGCTTCGCCGGCCGTGGCACCGTACATCACGGTATTGCCGATGACGATGTTGTCCTCGGCCTTGGCCGGGCAGGCGGGATCGGGATAGACGACGATGCGCCCGCCCGACAGACCCTTGCCCACGTAGTCGTTGGAAGCGCCCTGCAATTCGAACGTGATGCCGTGCGCGAGGAACGCGCCGAAGCTCTGTCCGGCGATGCCGTCGAAGGCCACATGGATCGTGTCCTCAGGCAGGCCCTCATGGCCGTGCTTGCGGGCGATGGCGTTGGACAGCATGGCGCCCACCGAGCGGTTGGCGTTGCGGATGCGCTGCGTGATGCGCACCGGCTGGCCGCGTTCGAGCGCGGGTTCGGCGGCGGCGATGAGCTGGTGATCGAGCGCGCCTGCCAAGCCGTGATCCTGCAGTTCCTTGTGCGAGCGCGCCACGTCGGCGGCCACGCGCGGCTGGTGGAATACGCGCGAGAAGTCGAGTCCGCGCGCCTTCCAGTGCGCGATGCCTGCGCGCATGTCGAGCAAGTCGGCGCGGCCGATCATTTCGTCGAAGGTGCGGAAGCCCAGCTGCGCCATCAGTTCGCGCACTTCCTCGGCCACGAAGAAGAAGAAATTGACGACGTGCTCGGGCTGGCCGGTGAATCTGCGCCGAAGTACCGGATCCTGCGTGGCAACGCCCACCGGGCACGTATTGAGATGGCACTTGCGCATCATGATGCAGCCGGTCACGACCAGCGGCGCGGTGGCGAAGCCGAATTCGTCGGCGCCCAGCATGGCGCCGATCACCACGTCGCGCCCGGTCTTCATCTGGCCGTCCACCTGGATGGCAATGCGCCCACGCAGGCGATTCAGCACCAGTGTCTGCTGCGTTTCCGCAAGTCCCAGCTCCCACGGCGTGCCGGCATGCTTGATCGACGACACCGGCGATGCGCCGGTGCCGCCGTCGTGACCGGCAATCGTCACATGATCCGACTTGGCCTTGGCCACGCCCGCGGCCACCGTGCCCACGCCCACTTCGGACACGAGCTTGACCGAGATCGTGGCCTTGGGATTGGCGTTCTTGAGATCGTGGATCAGTTGCGCCAGGTCCTCGATCGAGTAGATGTCATGGTGCGGCGGCGGTGAGATGAGGCCGACGCCGGGCACCGAGAAACGCAGTTTGGCGATGTATTCGGAGACCTTGTGTCCAGGTAACTGTCCGCCCTCGCCGGGCTTCGCGCCCTGCGCCATCTTGATCTGGATCTGGTCCGCCGACGCGAGATATTCGGCCGTGACGCCGAAGCGTCCCGACGCCACCTGCTTGATCTTCGAGCGCAGGCTGTCGCCCGCCAGCAGCGGAATGTCGTGTTCGATCTGGGCCTTGCCGATGACGGTGGCCAGCGTGTCGCCCGCGACCACGCCACTCGACCCGGTGCGCAGCTCGTTGCGATAGCGCGCCTCGTCCTCGCCACCTTCGCCCGTGTTCGACTTGCCGCCGATGCGGTTCATCGCCACCGCCAGCGTCGTGTGCGCTTCGGTGGAAATCGACCCGAGGCTCATCGCCCCCGTGGCGAACCGGCGCACGATGACGGCGGCCGCTTCGACTTCCGCGAGCGGCACCGGCGTGCGCTCGACACCCTTGAATTCGAAGAGGCCGCGGAACGTCTTCAACTCGCGGCTCTGCTCGTTGATCAGTTTGGCGTAGTCGCGATACGTGGCGAAACTGTTCGACCGCGCCGCATGCTGCAGCTTGGCGATGGTTTCGGGCGTCCACATGTGCGCCTCGCCACGCGTGCGATATTGGTACTCGCCGCCGGCATCGAGCATGTCCCGCAGCAGCGGATCGTTGCCGAACGCGAGCGCGTGCGTGCGCGTCGATTCCTCCGCCACCTCGAAGAGACCGATGCCCTCGACGTTGCTCGCGGTGCCGGTGAAATACTTGTCGACGAAGGCACGCTGCAAGCCCACAGCTTCGAAAATCTGCGCGCCGCAGTACGACTGGTAGGTGGAAATGCCCATCTTGGACATCACCTTGTAGAGCCCCTTGCAGATCGCCTTGATGAAGCGCTTGCCCGACTCCTTGGGATCGATCGCCGGGATCGACTCCGCCAATTGCGCGACGGTCTCAAGCGCGAGGTAGGGATGGATGGCTTCGGCGCCGTAGCCGGCGAGCAACGCAAAGTGATGCACCTCGCGCGCCGTGCCGGTCTCGATCACGAGTCCGGTGGACGTGCGCAAGCCGTTCTGCACCAGGTGCTCGTGCACGGCGGCGGTGGCGAGCAACGCGGGGATCGGCAGCGCATCGGCGCCGACCGCGCGATCGGACAGGATCAGGATGTTGTAGCCCTGCCGGATCGCGTCTTCCGCGTGCGCGGCAACGCTGGCGAGAGCCGCTTCCATGCCATTGGCGCCCCACGCCGCCGGATAGCAAATGTCGAGCTCGATCGAGCGGAACGCGCCCCCCGAGAACAGCTCGACGTGCCGAATCTTTTCCATGTTGTCCGACGTCAGGATCGGCTGCATCGCTTCCAGCCGCATCGTGGGCCGGGTGACCCCGGCCTCATAGTCGACGGCGAGCAGGTTGGGACGCGGCCCGATGAACGACACCAGCGACATCACCAGTTCCTCGCGGATCGGATCGATCGGCGGATTCGTCACCTGCGCGAAGAGCTGCTTGAAATAGTTATAGAACACCTTCGGCCGGTCGGAGAGCACCGGCAGCGCGGCATCGTTGCCCATCGAGCCGAGCGGTTCTTCGCCGCTTTCCGCCATCGGCGTCAGCAGGAGCTTCACGTCTTCCTGCGTGTAGCCGAAGGCCTGCTGGCGATCGAGCAACGGCACTTCGGACGCCGGCGCGGGCGCAGGCTCGGGCATGTCCTCGAGGCGCAGCCGGCACTCCCGCATCCACTCGCGATATGGCTTGGCCGTGGCCAGCGTGCGCTTCAATTCATCGTCGTCGACGATGCGGCCTTCCTCCAGGTCCACCAGCAGCATCTTGCCCGGCTGCAGGCGCCACTTCTTGACGATGCTGGACTCGGGAATGTCGAGCACCCCCACTTCGGAGGCCATCACGATGTAGTCGTCGTCGGTCACGATGAACCGGGCCGGACGCAAGCCGTTGCGGTCGAGCGTGGCGCCGACCTGGCGGCCGTCGGTGAACGCCATCGCGGCGGGCCCGTCCCACGGCTCCATCAGCGCCGCGTGATACTCGTAGAACGCGCGCCGGTCCTCGTCCATCAGAGGATTGCCGGCCCACGCCTCGGGGATCATCATCATCATGGCCTGCGACAACGGATAGCCGCCCATCACCAGCAGTTCGAGTGCGTTGTCGAAGGACGCCGAATCCGACTGGCCGTCGTAGATCAGCGGCCACAGCTTCGGCAGGTCCTCGCCCAGCACCGTCGACGCGATCGCGCCTTCACGCGCGCGGATCCAGTTGAAATTGCCGCGCAGCGTGTTGATTTCGCCGTTATGCGAGATGTAGCGGAATGGATGCGCCAGGTCCCACGTCGGAAACGTGTTGGTGGAAAACCGCTGGTGCACCATCGCCAGCGCTGACACCATCGTCGGATCGGCGAGATCCGTGTAGTACTCGCCGACCTGATGCGCGAGCAGCATGCCCTTGTACACGATCGTGCGCGTGGACATCGACACGACGTAGAACTCCTTGCCATGGCGCAAGTGCAACGACTGGATGGCGTGACCCGCGCGCTTGCGCAGCACGTAGAGCTTGCGTTCGAACGCATCCTGGTCCGGGGTCTGCGCTCCGCGCGCAACGAAAACCTGCCGGATCACCGGCTCGACTTCCTTGGTGCGCTCGGACAGGCC
>JBKJSU010000234.1:0-4598 GCA_046594415.1 Casimicrobiaceae bacterium
CGCGATGGAGTACACGATCGTCGTCGCCGCCACGGCGTCGGAATCGGCGGCGCTGCAGTACATTGCGCCGTATTCCGGCTGCACGATGGGCGAATACTTCCGCGACCGCGGGCAAGACGCACTGATCATCTATGACGACTTGACCAAGCAGGCGTGGGCCTACCGCCAGGTGTCGCTGCTGCTGCGCCGCCCGCCGGGCCGCGAAGCGTATCCCGGCGACGTGTTCTACCTGCACTCGCGCCTCCTCGAGCGTGCCGCGCGCGTCAACGCCGACTATGTCGAGAAATTCACCAAGGGCGCGGTCAAGGGCAAGACGGGTTCGCTCACTGCGCTGCCGATCATCGAAACGCAGGCCGGCGACGTGACGGCCTTCGTGCCGACCAACGTGATCTCGATCACGGATGGGCAGATCTTCCTGGAGTCCGACCTCTTCAACCCCGGCATCCGTCCCGCGATCAACGCCGGCATCTCGGTGTCCCGCGTCGGTGGCGACGCGCAGACCAAAGTCATCAAGAAGCTGGGCGGCGGCGTGCGCCTGTCGCTGGCGCAGTACCGCGAGCTGGCGGCCTTCGCGCAGTTCGCCTCGGACCTCGATGAGGCCACCCGCAAGCAGCTCGACCGCGGCAAGGTGGTGACGGAATTGATGAAGCAGCCGCAGTACTCGCCGCTGTCGGTGGCCGAGCAGGCGCTCACGTTGTTCTCCGTGAACAAGGGCTACTACGACGACGTTCCCGTGGAAAAGGCGCTGGCCTTCGAAGCCGCGCTGCGCCAGTTCATGAAGGGCAAGTACGCCGCCATCGTCGATAAGATCACGCAGACCAACGAGCTGACGGCTGACGACGAGAAGGCGCTGTCCGCGGCGATCGAAGACTTCAAGAAGTCCGGCACGTACTGAAGAATGTTGCTCAGTTGCGTTGCTCAGTTGCGTTGACCAGGTAGCGCGAAAGTAGATTCGACATGCCAAGCACCAAAGCAATCACGACCAAGATCAAGAGCGTGCAGAGCACGCGCAAGATCACGAAGGCGATGGAGATGGTCTCGGCCTCCAAGATGAAGAAGGCCCAGGACCGGATGCGCGCCACGCGTCCGTACGTCGAGCGCACCTTCAACATCGTGATGCACATCGCCAAGGCCTACGCCGAATACCACCATCCGTTCCTGCAGGCGCGCGACGTGGTCAAACGCGTGGGCGCGATCGTGGTCACCACGGACAAGGGCCTGTGCGGCGGACTCAACACCAATGTATTGCGGATGGTGCTGCAGCAGCACAAGGAATGGAAGGCCAAGGGCATCGAGTGCGACTACGTCGCCATCGGCGGCCGGGGTCTGGGCTTTCTGCAGCGGATGGGCGCCAACGTCGTGTCCAGTGTCGTGAACCTGGGCGACCGGCCGCACCTCGACAAGATGGTCGGCCCGGTGAAGACGCTGATCGACGAATACGTCGCGGGCACGATCGACGAAGTGCACATCTACTTCACGACCTTCATCAACACGATGAGCCAGGAAGCGCGCCACGGCAAGATCATCCCGATCCCCCTGGAATACCGGGCGCTGGCCACCGGCGAAGTTCGCAAGGTGGATCTGGGCGATTCCTCCTGGGACTACATCTACGAGCCGGATGCGCGGACGCTGCTCGACGGCATGATGCGGCGTTACCTCGAAGCCATCGTGTTCCAGATGGTCAACGAGAACATGGCCTCCGAGCAGTCGGCCCGAATGGTTGCCATGAAGGCGGCCAGCGACAACGCCGGCAAGATCATCAAGGAACTGCAGTTGATCTACAACAAGACGCGGCAGGCGGCGATCACGAAGGAACTCTCCGAAATTGTCGGGGGCGCTGCCGCAGTCTGATGCAGCCAGTCAATCGAATTCGCATTCAACGAGCTTAGGACCATCCATGAATCAGGGAAAAATTGTTCAGTGCATCGGCGCGGTCGTCGACGTGGAGTTTCCGCGCGACCAGATCCCCGAGATCTACGATGCGTTGAAGCTCGATGAGATCGGGCTGACGCTCGAGGTCCAGCAACAACTGGGCGATGGCGTCGTGCGCACGATCGCGCTGGGCAGCTCCGACGGCCTGCGTCGCGGCATGATGGTCGACAACACGAAGGCGCCGATCATGGTGCCCGTCGGCACGGAAACCCTTGGCCGCATCATGGACGTGCTGGGTCGCCCGATCGACGAGCGTGGCCCGGTGGCCGCGGCCAAGACCATGTCGATCCACCGCGCCGCTCCGGCGTACGAAGAACTTGCACCGTCGACCGAACTGCTCGAAGTGGGCATCAAGGTCATCGACCTCATCTGCCCCTTCGCGAAGGGCGGCAAGATCGGCCTCTTCGGCGGCGCCGGCGTCGGCAAGACGGTCACGATGATGGAACTGATCAACAACATCGCGTCCGCGCACTCGGGCCTGTCGGTGTTCGCCGGTGTCGGCGAGCGCACGCGCGAAGGCAACGACTTCTATCACGAGATGATCGACTCCGGCGTCGTCAACAAGGACGAGCTGGCCAAGTCGAAGGTATCGATGGTGTACGGCCAGATGAACGAGCCGCCGGGCAACCGCCTGCGTGTCGCGCTGACCGGCCTGACGATCGCCGAATCGTTCCGCGACGAAGGCCGCGACGTGCTTTTCTTCGTCGACAACATCTACCGCTTCACGCTGGCCGGCACTGAAGTGTCGGCGCTGCTCGGCCGGATGCCGTCGGCGGTGGGCTACCAGCCCACGCTGGCGGAGGAAATGGGCCGGCTGCAGGAGCGCATCACGTCCACCAAGACCGGCTCGATCACGTCGATCCAGGCCGTGTACGTGCCGGCGGATGACTTGACCGACCCGTCGCCCGCGACGACCTTCGGCCACCTTGACGCCACGGTCGTGCTGTCGCGCGACATCGCCTCGCTTGGCATCTATCCGTCGGTCGACCCGCTTGATTCCACGTCGCGCCAGATTGACCCGCACGTCATCGGCGAAGAGCATTACAACTGCACGCGCCGCGTCCAGCAGACGCTGCAGCGCTACAAGGAACTGCGCGACATCATCGCCATTCTCGGCATGGACGAGCTGTCACCCGACGACATGCTCGCCGTGTCGCGTGCGCGGAAGATCCAGCGCTTCCTGTCGCAGCCGTTCACGGTGGCCGAAGTGTTCACCGGCTCGCCGGGCAAGTACGTGGCGCTGAAGGACACGATCAAGGGCTTCAACATGATCGTCAACGGCGAGTGCGATCACTTGCCGGAGCAGGCGTTCTACATGGTCGGCACGATCGAAGAAGCCTTCGAAAAAGCCAAGACGCTGAACTGACATGGCTGCCACCCTTCAGGTCGACGTCGTCAGCGCGGAAGAGATGATCTACGCGGGCGAGGCGGAGTTCGTCGTGTTGCCCGGCATCGAGGGCGAGCTCGGCATCTATCCGCGCCACACGCCGCTCTTCACGCAGATCAAGCCCGGTGCCGTGCGCATCAAGGTGCCGGGTCAGGCGGAAGAGGAGTTCGTGTTCGTGCAGGGCGGGTTCCTCGAAGTGCAGCCGCACAAGGTGACGGTGCTGGCGGATACGGCGATTCGTGCGGGCGATCTCGATGAAGCCAAGGCGTTGGAAGCGATGAAGAAGGCCGAAGAAGCGATGGCCAACAAGGATTCGGCGGCCAATATGGCGTCGGCGCAAGCGGAGCTTTCGGTGGCGATGGCGCAGATCGAGGCCATTCGGAAGTTCAAGAATCGCGCGTAGCGATTGTCATGCAGCGGGTGGAAAGGGCGGCCGGCGAGCCGCCATTTTCCATTGCTTTGATGTCGCTGCAGATGGCCGTCGAGCGCGAGGAGATCCGCCGCAAGGGCAAGTTCGATTCGCGCTCCATTTCCGCCGTTCGCGAAGTGCTGGACACGATCGACGAAGGCAGCGCGCTCGAAGGCCTGGCGCGCATCGCGATGCTGATCGGCAAGGCGAGCAGCGGGTTGGCGAAATCCGGAAACAGCTGCCGGTGAGCGCGGCCCGAGGTACCGCCAAGCGGGCGGCACCGGCCAAGCGCAAGCCCGTCAAGGCCAGGACCGCGGGGCGGACCCGCGCGCGGGTATGATCGAACGCTCGGGTGATCGACGAGCGAGCATGCAGAACACCACCAAATGCATTTGGGCCGTTCGAGCCGGGTGTCAGCGAGCAACGGGTCCACACGGTGACACCGCAGTGATGAAGCTGGTCGCGCATGACCTGCGCGCGCGGCGCGCACCGCAGGCCTGATCGTTATCGCGATGACAGCGGGTATCCTGGTCCTGAACGCGGGGTCGTCGAGCCTCAAGTTCTCGCTGTTCACGCAAGCGGACGCTTCGCCAGTACTGGTGCAACGCGGGCAATTGGACGGCCTGACCACGGCGTCGCGCTTCGAGGCAAAGTCGGCCGCGGGCGAAACCTTGGGTTTGCAAACGTGGCCCGATGCACTGGGGCATGCGGGCGCGCTGGAATACCTGTTCGACTATCTCGCCGCGGCGCTGGCCGCGCATCCGTTGCGTGCGGTCGGCCATCGCGTGGTGCATGGCGGCATGCATTTCGCGCGGCCGGCGGTGATCGATGCCGCAAGTCTGGCTGAACTGGAGCGCCTCGTGCCGTTGG
>JBKJSU010000060.1:0-4155 GCA_046594415.1 Casimicrobiaceae bacterium
AACCCATCCAGCTTGCTCGGGCTCTTGCGCCGCGGATACTTCGGCTCCACCACCGCACTCGCCAGATACTTCCGGATCGTGTTGCGCGACAGCTTCGAGCGCCGCGCAATCTCCCGAATCGATACCCCGTCGCGCAGATGCCAGCGCCTGATTACACTCAATATCGCCACGTTGATCACTCCTTCTCCTGCTCAGCACCCCGAGCAGGACAGTGTCTATACGTGGGTCACATTTAGATGCAAATCACCCCTGAAAGTGGGTCAGTTTTCAGTGCAAATCAACAGAGGCCGGCAGCTAAAAACCGGCCAGGTCTGCGGGAATAGCCCACTATTCCTAGGGCAACACGTTAGTTGTCCAAAATGCTTGCACATCGTATGCGACCATTGTGGATTCTGTGCCGACTACTGCGAGTGTTGTCGACCCCGACAGTTGAAGTCGGACCTACCTGTTAACGTCGATTGAATTCTGACCCACTTGTATTTGATTTCGTCGGAGAAAAGGTGACCCACCCTTTATTGAGCCGGTAATGTCGCCAGTGATCTAAAATATATGAGCATGATGCAGAAGGCGATCGAAAAGGGCCCGATTCAACCGGCGCATCGTTGGCGACGGCGGTGCCCCCCGTGGGTGAACGGCAGGTTGCCGGTAAAGATTGCGGCGGTCTCTCGCGAGTAGCTGGAGGCAAGTCCTTTACACGTGTCGGCTTCTAACGAACGTAGAAGTCGACACGAGGACCGCGCACTTGGTCCTCAGCACCACGTGCCAAGGACTAAGGACTGGCCCCCCGCGCAATAGAGGTCGCAGCGGCGCTTTCGACAGTTCAGGATCCGGTAAGAAGTACGCATTGCGATCCAAGGAAGTTTACGTTGGGGGCGACCGGTCCCGACCCTAACCCGACTTTCCTTCGTTGGAAAACCTGACGTTTGCAAGTTCGGCTGATTTCCGCGAACCACGGGAGAGCACCTTGTCGGGAGGAGGCTCCCCCGTTTTGCCAATCCAGTTATCCGCTACGCGTGGTTGCAAGGCTTGTCGAATCCACAGCCCTCTTAAAGGTGGAGCAGGTCTTCGTGGAGGATGAGCGCCACGCCATTCGCGTTGGGCGGGTCGATGGTCAAGTCGCTAGGTAGCCTCTTGACGTCAACGTTTCCCCATCGGCGCAGGACCGCGCGTCCACCTCTGTGCAATCTGTTGTGTAAGGGGCTTGCCAACCGTATTGCAAATCATTATCATTCGTATCTGTTAAATCCTCTACGCGAGTCCCTGCGATGAATCACCTGCCCTACCTCGCTGCCACGTTCGTGCTTGCCTTAGGTCTCCCGGCCGCCCTGCCCGCAGCGGCGGCCGATGACGAATTCAAGTTGGTGATTCAGGACCACGCATTCAAGCCAACGGAACTGATCATCCCAGCCGGAAAGAAGGTCAAGCTCGTCGTCGAGAATCGCGACGCGACGCCGGAGGAGTTCGAAAGCCACGCCCTCAACCGAGAAAAAGTGATCGCGGGCAAGTCAACGGCGATCATTTTCATCGGCCCCCTCCAGCCCGGCAGCTATCCGTTCGTGGGCGAGTACCACGAGCAGACCGCTAAAGGCGTCATCGTCGCAAAGTAAACCTGGGGAGCCACCATGTTTGCCACGGCCGTAATCGTCTTCCGCGAAGTCCTCGAGGCCGCGCTGCTTGTTGGCATCGTCGCCGCCGCGACGCGCGCCGTTCCCGAGCGCAACCGCTGGCTTGCCGGCGGCATCATCGCCGGACTCCTGGGGGCGAGCCTTGTCGCGCTCGGCACGGATCGCATCGCCGAAATGGCGAGTGGCGTGGGCCAGGAACTCTTCAACGCGACAGTCCTCGGGATAGCCGTCGCCATGCTCGGCTGGCATAACCTGTGGATGTCTTCGCACGGTGCGGCGTTGGCCGCCGACGCGCGCCGCGTCGGCAATGCGATAAGCGAGGGCCGGCGCGAGCGTTCGGTCCTCCTGGTCGTCGTGGGTCTCGCGGTCTTGCGCGAAGGCTCGGAGACCGTCCTCTTCCTGTACGGGATCGCTGCTTCCGAAGGTGGCGGGTCAGCGCCAATGCTCGCGGGCGGCCTGGCTGGTATCACTGCCGGCGTCGCCGCTGGCTACCTGCTCTACGCCGGGCTGCTGCGAATTCCGCTGCGCTGGTTCTTTGCGGCGACGAGCATGCTCGTGCTGTTCTTAGCCGCTGGGATGGCATCGCAGGCGGCGCGGTTCCTGATCCAGGCCGACGTGTTGCCAAGCCTCGCGGCACCGCTGTGGGACACCTCGACCTGGCTTCCGCAAACGTCGCTGCTCGGCACTCTGCTACACACCCTCGTAGGCTACGAAGCCCGCCCGGCCGGCATGCAAATCGTCTTCTACGCCTTGGTCCTGGTGGTCATCGCGGCTGGCATGAAATGGATCAGCAAGGGCCGCTCTCCGTCCGTCCACCATGGATCGACCTCGTGAAGTTGTACCTTGCCGCCTGGTTCGCGTGTGCGCCGCTGGTCGGCACGGCCATCGCCGGCCCCGCCGATTACGTCTTCATGCCCGCTGTTACCTTTGGCGAGCGGGAAATTGATTTCAAGTACGGCGCCGCACGCAAGAAGGACGAGCCCACTGCGCAAGCCGCGAGCCTTGGCGTCGGCTACGGTGCGACCGAGTGGTGGTTTACCGAGTTCTACGTCAAGGGCCAGCGCGAAGGCGCGCAGTCACGGTTCGATGCCATCGAATTCGAAAACAAGTTTCAGCTCACGGAGACCGGCAAGTACCCGCTCGATGTCGGCTTCATCACCGAATTCGAATTGCCACACGAGCGCAGCGAAGGCAACGAATTTCGCTTCGGACCGTTATTTCAGACGGAGGTGGACCGCTGGCAGCTCAACTTCAATCCGCTCCTTACCAATATCTCGCGTGCGGTCGAGGGCAACGGTACGTATTTCGGCTACCAGTGGCAAGTCAAGTACCGTTGGCAGCAGGCGTTCGAATTCGGTGCGCAAGGCTTCGGCGACATGGGCCGCTGGAATCACCTGGCGCCGACGAGCGAGCAGAGCCACCGCATCGGTCCTGCCATTTTCGGCAAATACAATCTCGGGGGAGGCCAGGCTATTGTCTGGAACGCAGGACTGTTGTTCGGCGTTACGCAAGCAGCGCCGGACTCGAATTTCCGCATGCAAGCGGAATACGAGTTTTGAGGTGAAGCTGCGGCGTGCCACTTGAACTCTGCCCGTTTTCATGCGCGCAAACGCAATGCGGCACCGCTGGGCCACTACTGCCACCGCCAACTCCACCGCGGGCGGCCCCGCGGTAATCGCGATCCTCGATACGGCCAAGAAAGTCTCGAGCGGGTCCTCTGGCCGGGTGTATGTGGGATATGGAACATGAACCGCTAAGACTCGTTGTGGCCGGGTCACGACGTGCGATATAGCGGTACGTAGGTCGGGTGACGGAACGCTACCTGTCGTCGCGGTCGCTACGCGCTATGCGAGCAACCGACCCAAAGCGGAAGTAGGCAGGGCCGGACTCGATGCCTTAAAGCCGCCGTTCGTTTGGTCCGACGGAGCACCTATTTTCTGGCCTGTCGCCCGGCGCGTCGAACTGGACCAGCGCGCCGCCGCCTTTGAAACTGGTGAGCGGCGGCCGCGGCGATGTCATTGCAGCGTGCCTAGTTGTCGGACTGGTCATCATTCGGGTCGAAAAACGCCACCACCGCCAGCGTAGCCCGTAACTGTACGGCGGCACGCCGGTCGTGTCGGTACCAATTCTTAGCGCCCTACTTTCGCTTGTCGCTGAAGAATAAATATTTGACTAGCGCTGCGACGCCGAACGCCAGCACTACGAGGATCAGGAGCCAGAAGATCCCCATTCCCCACATCAATCCGCCACCCGACATTCCATCCATCATCCCTTGCATCGTTGCCTCCTTTGCGGTTGTCTAGACTTCACTGCCACCCTCTCTTCACAACGTTCACAGCATGTATCCGACGTCGGACGTCGCGGTCGGGTACGCAAACATCGTCGTCTTCAAGTCTTCGGCGGTCAGACCCTTGCGGATCGCTAGCGCGAAAATGTTGATCACCTCGTCGCAGTGCGGCCCGATCAGATGCGCGCCCAGAATGCGGTCCGTTGCTTCATCGACCAACACCTTGAAGCCGTACGTCTTCTC
>JBKJSU010000182.1:0-3164 GCA_046594415.1 Casimicrobiaceae bacterium
GATCATCCTGTTCGTCGGCATCATCGTCGGCATCCTGCTGCTGTTCAAGGCGGTTCCGTCGAGCTTCGTGCCGGACGAGGACCAGGGCTATTTCTTCGTGGCGATCGGCGCGCCGGACACCGCCAACCTGCAGGTTGCGTCCGCGCTGACCGATCGTGCACAGAAGATCGCCAACGCGGACCCCGCCGTGCAGGACGTGGCATCGGTGGCCGGCTACAGCCTGATCGACGGGCAGATCCAGAACAATTCCGGCGTGCTGTTCGCGTCGCTCAAGCCCTTCAACGAACGCTCCGATGCGTCGATGCTGTCGTTCGCCGTTCTGAAACGTCTCAACGCGCAGTTTGCGGGCATCCGCGACGGCTTCATGTTCGCGCTCAATCCGCCGTCGATTCCCGGCCTCGGCACCACCGGCGGCTTCGAGTTCTACCTGCAGAATCGCGGCGCCGGCGACGCGCGCGCCACCGGCGCCGCGGTCGAGGCCTTCATGGCCAAGGCGCGCCAGCGCCCGGAGTTGCAGGGCATTTCCACCACGTATCGCGCGGCCACGCAGCAATTGTTCGTCGACCTCGATCGCAGCCGCGCGGAGGCGCTGGGCGTCACCGTGGCGGACGCGTTCCAGACGATGCAGACGTTCTTCGGGTCGCAGATCGCGGGCCAGTTCTCGCAGTTCAGCCGCGTGTGGTGGGTGATCCTGCAGGCCGACGCGAACTACCGGATGAACCCCACCGACTTCGACAAGATCTATGTCCGTTCGAAGAGCGGCGCCAACGTGCCGCTGTCGGCGATCATGACCACGCGGTACGTGGCCTCCCCCAAGCTCGTCACGCGCTTCAACGGCTTTCCGGCGGTCAAGGTCACCGGCAGCCAGGCGCCCGGCTACAGCTCGGGCCAGGCGCTGAACGCGATGGAGGAAACGGCGCGCGAAGTGCTGCCCGGCGAGTTCTCCTTCGCGTGGGCCGGCCAGGCGCTGCAGGAACGGGATTCCGGCAGCACGTCGAGCTCGGCATTCATCTTCGGGCTGATCCTCGTGTTCCTGCTGCTCGCGGCGCAGTTCGAGAAATGGACGCTGCCGGTTGCCGTCGTGTTGACGGTGCCCATCGCGATCCTGGGTGCGCTGACGCTCACGTGGCTGGTGGGCCTCGACAACGACGTCTACTTCCAGGTGGGCCTCGTCACGCTCGTCGGACTCTCCGCGAAGAACGCGATCCTGATCTGCGAATTCGCGATCGAGAAGGTACACGCGGGCATGTCGGCGCGCGAAGCCGCGATCGAAGCCGCCGGCCAGCGCCTGCGCGCCATCGTGATGACGTCATTGGCCTTCGGCCTCGGTTGCGTGCCGCTGGCCATCGCCAGTGGGCCGGGCGCCAACAGCCTGCGCGCGATCGGCACCGGCGTGATCGGCGGCATCATGGCATCGATGATCATCGGCGTGCTGTTCGCGCCGTTCTTCTTCTTCATGCTCGAATCGCTGTCGCAGAAGGTGGCGCGGCGCAAGGGAACGCCGTCTGCAGCGGCGCCGGTGGACGTGAAATGAGCGCGCGCCGCGTCGCGACGTTGACGCTGGCCGCGATGCTTGCGGGCTGCACCGTCGGCCCCGACTTCAAGAAGCCAGTGGTGGACACGCCACCGACTTGGCGCATCGACTTTCCACAGGCCGCCGATGTCGCCAACACGCGCTGGTGGGAGCAGTTCGGCGACCCGGTGCTGACCGAACTCATCGACACGGCGCTGCGCGAGAATCGCGACCTCGTGATGGCGGCGGCGCGCGTGGATGCCTTCATCGGCGCGCTCAACACCACGCGGGCGCAGTTCTATCCACAGGCCAGTTACAACCTCGACGCCAACCGCAACCGCTCCACCGCGGTAGGTGCGTCCCCGTTGCCCGCGGGTGCGGATCCGTACTACACGCTCTACCAAGGCGCACTAGGGGCCGGATGGCAGCTCGACCTTTTCGGCCGCGTGCGCCGGCAAACCGAATCTGCGCAGGCGCAGGTCTATGCGACCGAGCAGGGGCGCCGCGGCGTGGTGCTGTCCGTCGTGTCCGGCGTCGCCGCAAGCTATGTGGCGTTGCGCGCACTCGACAAGCAGCTGGAGATCGCGCAGCAGTCGGCGAAGAACTATGCCGACACGCAGCGCATCTTCGAGCTGCGCTACAAGGGCGGCGTGGTGTCGAAGCTGGAACTGGCGCAGGTCCAGTCGCAGTACCAGCAGGCGCTGGCCTCCATTCCTGCGCTCGAACAGCAGATCGCCGCGCAGGAGAACCTGATCGCGATGCTGATCGGGCGCAACCCGTTTCCGATCCCGCGCGGACGGCCGCTCGGAGACCTGTCGTCCCCCGGATTGCCCGGCAACCTGCCGGCGTCGCTGCTGGAGCGCCGTCCCGACATCCTGCAGGCCGAGCAGAACCTGATCGCCGCCAACGCCGACATCGGCGCGGCCAAGGCGCTGTACTACCCGCAATTCAACCTGACTGGTTCCTATGGTTCGGTCAGTGCCGCGTTCAGCAATTTCCTGACCGGCCCCGCCGTCGCGTGGACGCTCGCCGCCGCCCTCGCGGGACCCATCTTTACCGCTGGGTCGATCGCAGGGCAGGTCAGCACCGCCGAAGCCCGCACGCAGGAAGCGCTGGGCAACTACCAGCAAACGGTGCTGATCGCATTCCGTGAAGCCAACGATGCGCTGACGGGCACGATGAAGAAGCGCGAGGAAAATGCGGCGCAGGTGCTGCGCGTGGCCTCGCTGCGCGAATATGCGCGGCTGGGACGGGTGCGCTTCAACAACGGCTACGCGGGCTACATCGAAGTGCTGTACGCGGAAAACGAGCTGTTCGCCGCGGAACTGGCGGCGGTGCGCACCAACGCCGAACGGTATACGCAGTTGATTGCCGTGTACAAGGCCGTCGGCGGCGGCTGGATCGATCTGGCCGACCAGGGCACGGCGGCCGGCCGCCTCACGCCGGTGCCCGAGCGCGCGGCGCAACAGCCGCTGTTCTGAGCCGGGCGCGCGCGCATCTGCGCGGCAGCGGCGGCCGGGTTATAGAAAATGGGGTCAGACTCCAATTAACCAGCCAACGCTTTGCGCTATTGGATGCGCGTTTCCAAGTTAATTGGAGTCTGACCCCATTTTCGCTCACCCCATTTTCGCTCGCTACAGCACGGGCAACG
>JBKJSU010000176.1:0-5082 GCA_046594415.1 Casimicrobiaceae bacterium
GCCGGGTATGCAATACACGCCGTCGTCGGCGAGCGGCGGGTTGCCCTCGACGGCCAGGATGTAGTTGCCCTTGTACTTCTCGATCGTCTTCTCGAGCTGCTCTTCCGCCTGGTGTCCGGCGGCCGCCATCAGCGTGTCGTCGTAGTCGAGCGAGATCATCGACAGGACGACATCCTTGGCCAGCGGATGCGCCGAGCGGATGAACGACTCGCTGCAACACGTGCACTCGAGGCCATGCAGCCAGATCACCGGCGTGCGCGGCTTCGTCTGCATCGCCTGGGCGATCTGCTGCGCCCCGGCATCGCCCAGCCCCAGCGACGCCGCCGTCAAGTTGCAGAATTTGAGGAAGCTGCGGCGCGAAATGCCCTGCCTGCGCATCAGGTCGTAATAGGTTTCGATCATGGGGTTGCTCCCGGGAACGCGATTGCGTATCGACACGGTGAAGCTTCGATGGTGATCCGGTGAATTCGCCTGCAAGCTGCATTTAGAACGCGTTGCCGGCGCGCGTGCTTGACGAAGATCAAAGGAAAGCCCCGAATGGCGCGCATGCTGTCGATGGCCAACCAGTGTTACGAGGGTCGTTACACCTTCCTGGCGAGGACAGCGCGACTTCGCCGCCACCTGCGCCTGTGCAGGCGCACCGGGGGCTGACCTAGATCAACGCCGCGTTCGGCGCCAAGCCGCACCATGTCACTTCAAGTACCGCCATGGCGAAGGTTCCGGTGGCACCAGAAAAATCCAACATGCCGGCCGACGACGCGATCGAGGCGGCGATCGCGCGGGTGCTGGATGCCGAGGCTGCTGCGCTCGATGCCGTTGCCCGCGCCAGGGACAACGCTGCGGCGATCGCGGAGCGAGCGCGCGAAGAGGTGCGCCGCATCGGCATTCGCACCGACCGGCGGGTAGGCGCCATACGCGCTGCATTCGAAACCAGCGCGGCGGTCGAGATCGCGTTGCTCGAGGCGGAAGCTGCCGCGCTTGCCGCAATCCACGACCTCACACCCGCTGAAATCGAAAGGGTCGCCCGGGCCGTGCGCGCGACGGCGCAGCGGTTGACCGGAGGTCTCCCGTGATCGATGCCGGCAGCCTTGAATATGCGCACGCGCGCCTCGGCGCGCGCTACGGTACCCGAGCCGACGAGCTCGTGTGGCGACGGCTGGCCATGATTCGCGACCTCGGCGCTTTCCTCGACGCCGCGCGGACATCCGCGCTGGGCGCCTGGGTCACGGCGATCAGGCCGGACTCGAACGTGCACGCCATCGAGCTCGCGCTGCGGGCGCATTGGCGCGAACGGATCGCCGCAATCGCCGCGTGGATGCCGCCGGAATGGCGCCCCGCGATCGAGTGGTGCGGACTCTGGCCCGACCTGCCGGTATTGCAGCACCTGGCGCGCGGCGGGGTGGCGCCTTCCTGGCTGCGTGACGATCCGCTCGCCGCAGCGCTGCGGGACGGCCGGCCCGCCGGCCATGACGCCGGCGCAGCGACGCTGCTGACTGCGGGCAAGGCCGCGCCCGAGCGCATGGCCACGCTGTGGCACGAGGCGTGGCTGCAGCGGCTGCCGGTGCAGGGCTCGGCTCCGTCGCTGCTCACCGAGTTTGCCGGCGTGATGAAGGCGCACGCAATCCGCTTCCGCGATCCGCTGCAGACCGACGGCTGGGCGCTCCGGCGCGCGCTGCACGCCCGACTGGCGCAATTGTTTCGCCGCGCGACGCTCGATCCCACGGCTGCCTTCATCTTCCTGGCGTTGTCGGCGCTGGAAGGCGAGCGCCTGCGCGGCGAACTCGTGCGCCGCGCCGTCTTTCCCGACATGCAGCTCGCGTCATGATCCGTCCCCGCCCTGCCCGCTGGTTCGAGATCCTGGTCGCCCGCGACGACGCCACGCTGGCGCTTGCCGCGCTGGCAGGCACCGGTGCAGTCGAACTCGAGGCGCGGCCGACGGCCGTATTGCCGGCCGCACTGGCCGACGTCCGTCCGCTGCTGCAGCAGTTCGCCGAACTGGCGTCGCGTTACCACGCCTACTGGCCGACCGACCGCTGCGTGCCCTCCGCATTTCCGGAGCCCCCCGCGCAGACGCTCGAACTCGGACTGGCCCGCATCCGTGCGTGGGCGCAGGAGGCCGAGCCGTTGATCCAGCAGTTGCAGCGCGGCGAGGCGGAGCGCGCGGAACTTGCGCGCTGGCAACGGGTGTTCCTGGCCATGGCCTCGAGCAGCATCGACTTCGCGAAGATGGTGGATGCCGGGCCGCTCGTGCAGGTCCGGCTGTTCGTGTTTCCGCCGGATACCGAGCCGGCGTTTCCGTCCGGCTTGCTGGTCCGGCACTTCGTGGCGGACGGATGGCTGTACGCGTTGGCGGTGGGCACCACAGCGGGGCTGCAGCCGCTGGCGCAGCAGGCGGCAGCGCTCAAGGGGCAGGCCCACGACATGCCGGCGTGGCTGCACTCGGAAATGGCGCGCAACGAGGCCCACGTCGCGGCCCGCGTGGCCCTGCTTGACCGCGACGACGCCGCGTTGCACGCGCAGCTCTCCCTGCTGCACGACCGCCACGAGTTGCGCACCGCGCTTGGCAATGCCGCGCGGCTGCAGTGGGTGCTGCAGAACGTGCGCGTGCTGGAGTCGGGACATCTCTTCTGCCGCATCACCGGCTGGACCAGCGAACTCGCCGGGCATCGCCTGGCCAGCGCACTGGAGGCGTCGGACGCCCGCGCGATCCTGCATCACCCGCCGCCGCCGACCGGAACCGCGGCGCCGCTGCTGCTGGCCAATCCCTGGTGGGCGCGGCCCTTTGAACTCTTCAGCCGCGCACTCGGGATGCCGTCGCGCAACGAGGCCGATCCCAGCGCGCTGCTCGCGATCGCCGTGCCGCTGATGTTCGGCTACATGTTTGCGGACGTCGGCCAGGGACTGGTGATTGCCGTGGCCGGCTTCCTGTTGCGCAAGCGCTGGCCGCTCGCGCAGCTGTTCATCGCCGGGGGTTTGTCCGCCGCCCTGTTCGGTGTGCTGTGCGGCAGCGTGTTCAGCCTGCACGCGTTCCAACCGCTGTGGCTCGCTCCGCTCGACGATCCGCTGACGGTGCTGCTGGTGCCGCTGCTGGGAGGCGGCGTGCTGATGACGATCGGGCTGCTGCTCTTCGGCGTCGAGGCGCACTGGCGCGGCGACCTTGCCGAATGGCTGACATCGGACGTTGGATTCATCGCGGTCTACCTGGGGCTGCTCGGCGGATTCTTCCGGCCCGCGGGATTCGCGGTCGCCGCCGCCGGCGCCGCGGTGTTCTGTCTCGGGCACGGGTGGCGCGCGCGCCGCCCCGCCGCGGTGCTGACTGCGCTGGCCGAGCTGGTCGAGCGAACACTGCAGATCCTGATCAACACGCTCTCGTTCGCGCGCGTGGGCGCATTCGCGCTGGCCCACGCCGGCCTCTCGTCGGCTATCGTCGCGTTGATGCACGCCAGCACCAGCATCGTCACGCAAATTCTGGTGCTCGTCGTCGGCAACGTGATCGTCATCGTCCTCGAAGGCCTCGTGGTCTCCATCCAGACCACACGCCTGGTGCTCTTTGAGTTCTTTACCCGCTTTCTCACCGCGGAAGGCCGCGTTTTCCGGCCGCTGCCCGCACCTCCCTAGACCTCGCAGGAGAAGCAGATGAAATCGTCACACAAATTTGCGGCAGCCCTTGTCGCGCTGGCACTGGTGATGGCCATCGGCGCGACGGCGCTGGTTGTCGCCGTCGGGCCGGCGCTTGCCGCCGCCCCGCCCGCCGCCGGCACCAGCGCGGGCATGAGCGGTGACGCGTGGGCCTTCGGACTCCTCGCCGCCGCACTGTCGACCGCGCTGGCGGCGCTCGGCGCGGGCTTTGCGGTGGCCCGGGTGGGCACCGCGGCCATCGGCGCGCTGGCCGAGAAGCCCGAACTCTTCGGCCGCTTGCTCATCTTCGTCGGGCTCGCCGAAGGCATTGCGATCTACGGCCTCATCGTCTCCATCCTGATCCTGAATCGCCTCGTCTGATGCATCCGCCCGTCTATATCGGCGACGAAGTGACCGCGACCGGCTACCGGCTGGCCGGCGTCGAAATCCGTACGCCGGCGCGCGACGACGCGAACGCGGTGTTCGACGACGCCTGCGCGGAGGCACCGCTGGTGCTCGTCTCCGCGGCCATCGCCGTGCACATCGATCCTGCCGGACTGCGTGCAGCCCTCGCGGCAATGCGCCCGCTGGTGCTGATCGTCCCGGACGCGCAGGGCGCGGTTGCGCGCCCGGACCTCGCCGCACGGCTGCGCGGACAACTGGGCATGGAAGCATGATGCCCAATCGACACGCGCTGGCAGGCGGTTGCGCGAGGCTGAAGCCTCGCCTGCGGGCCATGACGGAATGACGATCCAACGCCGCACCCAGGCGCTGCTGGACCTGGTCGAAGACGACCGGTCCGCGCAATGCGAAGGCATTCTCGGCGACGCCCGCACGCGTGCGGCAGCCCTGGTGGCGCAAGCCCACGCCGATGCCCGCATTCGCCTGCGGGAAGACTTTGTCGAAGAGCGGCAACGGGCGCACGAACGCGCGGCGGCAGCGCGCGCCACGTTGCAGACCCGGCGTCGGTTGCATGAGCAGCAACGCGCCACCGCCATGCTGGCGTTGTGCTGGAAGCAACTGCCCGAGGCGCTACAACGACGCTGGCGCGAGCCCGCCCCGCGGCAGCGCTGGGTCGGCGCAATCGTGACCGCCGCGCACGACGCCCTGCCGCGCGCGCCGTGGCGGATTGCGCACAGCCTCGACTGGCCGGTCGCCGAGCAGCAGCCGTTGCGCGCACAGCTCTCCGCCGATCTCAATGCCGCGCCGACGCTGGTCGCAGATACCGGCATCGTTGCGGGACTGAAGATCACCGCCGGCGGCAACGTCGTCGATGGCACGCTCGCCGGCCTGGTCGATGACCGTATCGAGGTCGGCGGCGAGCTGCTGCGCCACCTGGAGGAGTCGACATGAGCCAAGCGACGATTCGCTCCATTAGCGGACCCGTGCTGCATGCCACGGCCACCAGCCCGTTCAAGCTGCGCGAAGCCGTCGCGGTGGGCGCGCAGGCGCTGCTGGGCGAAG
>JBKJSU010000596.1:0-3453 GCA_046594415.1 Casimicrobiaceae bacterium
CCGCGCTTGACCGCCGCGATTTCGGACGGCCCCGACTCCGGCAGCGGCGGCGATGACTCGCCCCGGCCCACGCGTCCTGCCGCGGCCGCGAGGTCGCGCAACGGCCGCGCCAGGTAGCGCGCAAACGTGAACGCGGCAAGCAGCAGGAAGGCCAGCACGATCAGCATCCAGGTCAGGCCGCGCATGGGCAGGTCGTCGGCGGGCGGCCGTGGCGGCACCGGCACGCCGACCCAATAGGCGGTGCCCGACGCGATCACGCGCACCAGCAGCATCTGCAGGCGCGGGGCGAAGCGAATCTCAGTCTCCGGCCCCAGGCGCTCGCGCAGGCGCTCGGCCAGGTCGGTCATCAGCGGCCCGCCCGCCGGGGCCTGGCCGATGCGCGGGCGCTCATCCTCCGGAATCACGCGGACGCCGAATTCGCGCCCGATGCGTGCCAGCGTTTCGCGCCGCTCCGGGCCGTCGGCGCGTTCGAGCGCGCTGCGGATCGACTGCAGTTGCGTGAGCTTCGTCTCGCTCAACTGCCGGTTGACGAGATTGGCGCGCTCCATCCGGAACAGGATGATGCTGGTGAGCGCCGCCAACGCCACGACGGCCACGAGCAGGAGGACCAGCCGCCCGAACAGCGACCGGGGCAGGATCGTCACGCCGGATTGCCGGGTGCCGCCGCCGGCTCGTTGACGGTATCGGGAACGTAGACATAGCCGAATCCCCACACCGTCTGGATATAACGCGGATTGGCCGGGTCGGGCTCGATCAGCTTGCGGAGCCGGGAAACCTGCACATCGATGGCCCGGTCGAACACTTCATGGTCGCGGCCGCGGGCCAGCATCATCAGTTTTTCGCGCGCCAGCGGCTGGCGCGGATGCTGCACGAACACCCGCAGCAACGAAAATTCGCCGGTGGTGAGCGGGACGTCTTTTTCGCCGCAACGCAACGACCGTGCCGCGAGGTCGAGCAGGTGCGGACCGCAGGCCACCGTGCCGTCGTCCGATGGCGTGCCGGGCGCGGGTCGCTCGCCGTGTCGGCGCAGCACGGCGTGGATGCGCGCGACTAGTTCGCGCGGATTGAACGGCTTGGCGAGGTAGTCGTCGGCGCCCATTTCGAGGCCCACGATGCGATCGACGTCCTCGCCTTTCGCGGTGAGCATGATGATGGGCACGGTTTCACCCGCGCCGCGCAGCCGCCGGCAGATGGACAGGCCGTCCTCGCCGGGCAGCATCAGGTCGAGCACCACCAGGTGCGGCGGATCGCGCTGCAGTTTCTTGTCAAGGTCGCGCGCGTCGGGGAGCGCCAGCACGGAAAAACCCTGTTCGCCGAGGTAGCGGGTCAACAGGTCGCGCAGGCGTACGTCGTCGTCGACGACGAGGATGCGGGGGGAAAGGTTCTTGGTCACCATGGTGGAGATTAGAACGGGATAGACGCGCGATGGCGTTGACGCAACTGTAAACGATTGTAACGGGAGGGGCGTGGCGCAACGTCCGCTTGCAATCGGGGGGACGCAAGCGCGAACCGAACGCCCACAATGCGGTTCTGACGCATGAGTCCCGACGCTACCGGTTCAATGTCGGGACGGTCGATCTTCACCAACACGTGTAAAGGAACAGAACATGGACATCCGCACCCCTCGTTTTGCCGCGTTCGCCGCTGCCGCGTTGCTCGCGTGCTCGGCCCCGGCCGCGTTTGCGCAGCCGGGCGGCCATGGTGTCGGCCATGGTCCTCATGGTGGCGGCCAGGGCATGGGCATCGAGAGCATCCTGGCGTCGGTCAAGGCGCAGTTGAACCTCAATACCTCTCAGCAGGTGATGTGGGACAACGCGTTAGCGCAGACAAAGGCAGCGCGCGACGCCGGTCGTGCCACGATGGACAAGGTTCGCGCGTCGCTGAATGCTGAACTGGCCAAGGCGGAACCCGATTTTGCGGCGGTCGGCGCAGTTGGCGACGCAGCCCAGGCGTCGCAGCAGGCGCTGCGCAAGCAGGTTCGCGACGAGTGGCTGAAGCTCTATGCGACGTTCACGCCCGAGCAGAAGGCCGTGGTGCGCGACGCCGCGAAGGCCAAGGTGGCGAAGATGGCAACGTTCCGGGCGAAGATGCAGGAGCGCATGGGTCGGCCGCAATAGTTGCAGTGTGATCGCGGCAGCGAGGCGCCTGCCGCTTCGTTGCCGTGACGGGTTGGACAGACAGCCGCCTTCGGGCGCCTGTTTTTTTTCGCAGTTTCCTGCGCGGAGTCGGCTGGCGCGGAGCCGTTTCACCGTGCGTTCTGTTCGTCGTGGCACGGGGCGTTGCTTGATCTGTTCGTCGCCCCGCACCGTTTCTGATTCGTGGCGAAAATCACGTCGGATTGCGCTGCTTCCAGGCCTGTAGGCGAGGCTGAAGCCTCGCCTGCAGGTACTGCGCATCGCCTTGGCCCGCCCCGCGCGGCCCGCCGCTCGCCGCGGGCGCGCTGAACGATACCAACGGCGTGATCGACGCCGCGTTTGCCGGCGTCAATGGCGGCCTCGTGGACCAGCTCTACCAGACGGCCAAGTTGATCGGCGCGCGCACGTCGCTGGGCGTGGCGCGGCAGGGCTTCTTCGTGTCGATGGGCGGCTACGACACCCACAACGAGCAACGCGGCGAGCATGCGCACCGGCTGTCCGAGCTCGCCACGGCACTGGCCGCGTTCCAGCGCGCGCTCGATGCGCTGGCGGTAGCCGACAAGGTCACCACATTCACGCGATCCGACTTCGGCCGACGTTTCGCATCAACGCCAACGCCGGCACGGATCACGCATGGGGTAGCCCGCACCTGGTGCCGGGAGGCAGCGTGCGGGGCGGCGCCTTCTACGGCCGCTATCCGGATCTCACCATCGGTGGCCCGGACGACGCCGGCGACGACGGCGTTTTCATTCCCGGCGTCGCGACCGAGCAGTACGGCGCCGCGCGCGCTGGTTCGGCGTGCCGGCGGCGGCGTTGTCGCAGGTCTTCCCCAACCTCGGCGCCTTTCCGGTCGCCGATCTCGGATTCCTCGGCTGATCAGGTCGCAGAATTAAATTCCATCGTCATAAAATCTACAGAAGTGCTGCCGTAATAAAAATTCAACCGTTATTGCCTGAACCCATTCATCGAAATGATCGAAGCGAGGATCAATGCGGCGAAAACGGGTGAATCCAAATGTCATGAATGTGTTCTAACTACAATATTACAATATGACATGTGAAAATAAAAAACATTAAAAATCAATTATTTATAAAATTGTGTTCACATGGCATCTGCATAAAAAGGAAACCGAATATGCCGTTCGTCGCCTCATTGCAATATATGCCTTGTAAATGAAAATCTTATGATGAATAATCCAGCTCAGGGGAGCGCTCCGTCCATTTGCCTTCACGGAACTTCGTGGAGAGCAAGCGGCAACCGGCAACGACGGGCGAGCCATTAACAGAACCATCGACCAAGGTCCGGAGGCCGGTGATGC
>JBKJSU010000598.1:0-3341 GCA_046594415.1 Casimicrobiaceae bacterium
GTCAACATCATCGGCTCGGTGATCTTCGCCGGCATGTCGGGCACGGCTATCGCCGACGCCGCGGGTCTTGGCACCATCGAGATCAAGGCGATGCGCGACCACGGCTACTCGAAGGAATTTTCCGTTGGCGTCACGGCGGCCTCCGCCACGCTGGGTCCGATCATCCCGCCGTCGCTGCCATTCGTGATCTACGGGATGGTCGCCAACGTGTCGATCGGCCAGCTGTTCCTCGCCGGCATCCTGCCCGGCCTGGTGATGACCGTGTTGATGATGTTGACGGTGGCCTACTTCGCGCACAAGAACCACTGGGGCGCGGACATCAAGTTCCAGTGGCCGCGCGTGGGCAAGGCCACGCTCGAACTGCTGATCGTCATCGCGTTCCCGCTGGTGATCTGGATCGCCTTCACGTTGGGCGTCGATCCGGTGGTTGCCACCGGCGTGGCGATGGCGGCACTGTTTGCGGCGGACTGGAAATGGAAGTTCGAGGCCGTGCTGCCGATCATGACGCCGGTGCTGCTGATCGGTGGCATGACCACGGGCATCTTCACGCCGACGGAAGGCGCAGTGGCCGCGTCGATCTGGGCGCTTTTCCTCGGTCTCGTCTGGTACAAGACGCTGTCGTTCAAGATGCTGATCAAGGTCTCGATGGAGACGATCGAGACGACGTCCACGGTGCTGTTCATCGTGGCGGCCGCATCGATCTTCGGCTGGCTGCTCACCGCCACCCGCGTGACGGACATGGTCACCGCGTGGGTGCTGGGCTTCACCCATTCACCGTGGGTGTTCCTGGCGCTCGTCAACCTGCTGCTCCTGTTCGTCGGCTGCTTCCTCGAGCCGACGGCGGCCATCCTGATTGCGATTCCGGTGCTGATGCCCGCGGTGACCCAGCTCGGCATCGACCCGGTGCACTTCGGCCTGATCGTCGTGCTGAACCTGATGGTGGGGCTGTTGCATCCACCGATGGGCATGGTGCTGTACGTGCTGGCGCGGGTGGCTCGAATGTCGCTCGAACGGACGACGATGGCCATCCTGCCTTGGCTCTTCCCGCTGCTGGGAAGCCTGATCCTCATCACCTACGTGCCGATCATCTCGCTGTGGCTGCCGCGGATGTTCTACAAATAGTCCATGCGCATGGCCCCGATCGAACGCGTCGAGATCCTGCAGGTCGACCTCGCACCCAAGGTGGCGCGCAGCGACGCCATCCAGTCGTTCGTCACGCAGGAAACGCCGCTGGTGCGCATCACCTGCGCGGACGGGGTCGTGGGCACCGGCTACGCGTACACGATCGGCACTGGCGGCTCGTCGGTGTGCGCGCTGCTGCGCGATCATCTGGCGCCGAAGTTGATCGGCCGCGATGCCGCGCAAATCGAGGGTCTGTGGAAGGAACTGTTCTTCCTGACGCACGCGACGGCGGTCGGCGCCATCACCAGCCTCGCGCTGGCCGCCATCGATACCGCGTTGTGGGATATCCGCTGCCGGCGCGCTGGGCAGCCACTATGGAAGATGGCGGGCGGCGCGCAAGCGAAGGTCCCCGTGTATTCCACCGAAGGCGGCTGGCTGCAACTGTCGCAACAGCAGCTGGTCGATGAGGCGCAGGCCGCCAAGGCGCAGGGTTTTCGCGGCGCCAAGGTCAAGGTGGGCAAGCCCTCGCTGGCAGAGGATGTCGCGCGCCTTGAGGCGGTGCGCGGTGCCGTCGGCGCCGATTTCGAAGTGATGGTGGATGCCAACCAGGCCTTTACTGTGGCCGAGGCCTGCCGCCGCGCCTACGCGTTCCGCGAACTGATGCTCGCGTGGTTCGAGGAGCCGCTGCCCGCGGAAGACCTGGGCGGCCACGTGGAGCTCGCCGCCAAGGCAACGATGCCGATCGCGATCGGCGAGTCGCTCTATCACCCGGCGCATTTTCGCGAATACATGGAGCGCGATGCCTGCTCCGTCGTGCAGGTCGATTGCGCGCGCGTGGGCGGCATCACGCCGTGGCTCAAGGTGGCGCACACGGCGGAGGCGTTCAACCTGCCTGTATGCCCGCATTTCCTGATGGAACTGCACGTGTCGCTGTCGGCCGCCGTGCCCAATGGGGCTTGGGTCGAGTACATCCCGCAGCTAGATTCGATCACGACGTCGCGGCTGGTCATGCGCGACGGCTACGCCATTGCGCCGGAGTCGCCGGGACTTGGCATCGAATGGGATGCCGGCGCCATCGAGCGCCAGGCTGTGGCGCGCGCCGTCGTCGCCTAAGGAAAAGGAAAGACCATGCTTACCCGCAGCTCACTCGTCATCCGCCTGCACCCCAACGACGATGTCGTGATCGCCCGGTCACAACTCGTGGGCGGCACCAATCTGCTCGACGAGAAGATCACCATTTCGGGCCTGGTCCCGCCGGGGCACAAGGTGGCCACGCGCGCCATCAAGTCCGGCGACCCGGTGCGGCGCTACAACCAGATTATCGGTTTCGCCAGCCGCGACATCAAACCCGGCGAGCATGTGCATCTCAACAATCTGGCGATGGGTGCCTTCGACCGCGACTATGCGTTCGGCGCCGACGTCAAACCGACGCAATATGTGCAGCCCGCGGCCACCTTCATGGGCATCGTTCGCGAGGATGGTCGCGTGGCCACGCGCAATTATCTCGGCATCCTGTCGACGGTCAATTGCTCGGCCACCGTCGCGCGCGGTGTCGCGGATCACTTCACGCGCGAGCGGCTGGCCGCATTCCCCAACGTCGACGGCGTGGTGGCGCTCACGCACGGGTCCGGCTGCGGCATGGATATGCACGGCGAGGGCATGACGCTCTTGCGCCGCACGCTGGGCGGCTATGCGCGCCATCCCAACTTCGCCGGCGTGCTGATGATCGGCCTCGGGTGCGAGTCGAACCAGATCAGCTCGCTGCTGGGTGCGCAGAATCTGCACGAAGGCGCGTTGCTGCGCACGTTCAGCATTCAGGATACCGGCGGCACGGCCAAGACCATTGCGCACGGCATCAAGATCATCGAGGAGATGCTGCCGCACGCCAACGACGTGTCGCGCCAACCGGTGCCGGCGTCCCACATCACCATCGGCCTGCAATGCGGCGGCTCCGACGGCTACTCGGGCATCACGGCCAATCCCGCGCTGGGTGCAGCCGTCGACTTGCTGGTACGCCATGGCGGCACCGCCATTCTCTCGGAAACCCCCGAAATCTACGGCGCGGAGCACCTGTTGACACGCCGCGCGGTCGCGCGTGAAGTCGGTGAGAAACTGGTGTCGCGGATCAAGTGGTGGGAGGACTACACCACGCGCGAAAAAGGCGAGATGAACAACAATCCGTCGCCGGGCAACAAGGCCGGCGGCTTGACCACCATTCT
>JBKJSU010000146.1:0-2828 GCA_046594415.1 Casimicrobiaceae bacterium
GCTTCGACGAGGTGTTGGAGCGAAAGTGGGCCCCTGCCACGGTGCTTGAGACGCATACGCACCCGTTTGGAGTGCGCGCGCTCGTCGTGCAAGGTGAGATGTGGCTCACCGTGGGGGACGAGGTACGGCACCTCCATCCCGGCGATACGTTCACGCTCGACGATGGCGTGCCTCACGCGGAGCGCTACGGCGACACGGGCGGCACGTATTGGGTTGCGCGGCGCAATTCCTGATCCGGCTACAACCTACTGGCGCGCGATGATGTTCCGGCTTGCCAGTTGCCCGATGAGCAGATCCACAAATGCGGGCGCCTCCCGCGCGATGGATCCTGGATTGAAGGTGGTGGTGGTGGCCGCCCACATCATGGTCGTCGACACCTGGGTCCGCGCATCCACGCCCCAGCAACATGATCAGCAGGATGCCCTGCGCGCCGATGATCAGAGCCGGAAGTCGAACCACGCGCTGGAGGCAAGCATCCTTCGAAGTAATCGCCGTGATTCTGAACCGGCATGACCGTGACCGCCGAGCTGTGCCGGAATTCACCGCCGGCTTCAGCGAAAGGCCTGTCCACCGGATGGCTTGGCCGCGTCACTGTAGAAACTGCGGCGTTTCGGCTGTTCACGCGCCTCGTCCTTTCAAGAAGCCCGCCATGAGTACCCTACGTACTGCGCATCACCTCGCCGCTGCCTGCTCGCTATTGGCATGGGCAACCTTTGCGCCCACCGCCGCCAATGCCCAACCACAGACAGGCTTCGAGCCATCGCCGGTGCTCGCGGGTGCCGCGATCGCCCCCGCTGCGCTGTTGAAGGGTCCTTTGCACACGGTGGCGGAGCCGATCTCGCTCAAGCGTTATTTCGGGCGCTTTGTGATCGAATCGACGTTCGGCAAGTTCTCGGTCGTGGGCGTCAACATGCTCGCGGTGCGCGTGAATGAGTTGCAGGCGATTGCAACGCTGCAGGAAGTGCAGAAGAGCCAGGCGTTCCAGGACTCGCTGGTGCGCGCGGCGTCGGCGCCGGTGCAACTCGTGCAAAGCGCGGTGACCAATTCGCTGGGCACCGTCGAGAGCATCGGCCAGGGGCTGGGCAACGTGCTGGGTCGCGTGGGATTCCTGGCCCGGTCGACCGCACAGTCGGTCTCGGACGCTTCGTCCGATCGCAACAACGTGGCGGCGCCTTCCACGCTGCCGGCGGCGCCGGCGGGGGAAACGATTCCGTCGGCGTTCACCAGCGATCCGTTCGGATACAACAAGGCGCGCCGCGAATGGGCGCAGCAACTCAACGTCGATCCCTACACGTCCAATCCGGTCCTGCGGCCCTTGCTCGACAACGTGTCGAGGGCCAGCTTTGCCGGCAGTTTCGCGATCAATACCGCCATCGGCGCGCTGGTCGTGGCCCTGGCCAAGATGGGTGGCATTGCGGGCGTGGAGTCCGTAATCCAGGTCGCCGCCCAGGTGCAGGGCGAGACCCACGTGCGCTTCCTGGTCGAGTCGGTGCGGATGCTGGGCCAGTACAAGGGCAAGGAGGGCCGGCTGACCAAACTCACGATGAGCAACATGGTGCCCGTGGGTATCACGGAGGCCGGCACGCGCAGCCGGTCGTGACAAGGGGGTCTTGCACGGGGAGAATGCGTCTTCTCCTTCATTTTCCCGTGACCCGACCATGAGCGAAACCCCGCCGGTGCCTGCCACCGACGAAGCGAAGAAGCGCCTGCGCGACAACGTCGACAAGCTGCTTGCCGCAGCGCCCAGCCGCAGCGACGGCAGCATCACGCTGAACGGCCGGAAGTTGAAATACGAGGCGGTCGCCGGGTTCATTCCGGTGATTGGGGGCGGCCTCGACGAGAAGCGCGGCGAGCCGGAGGCCGCAATCTTCACGACGGCCTACCTGCTGGCCGATGCCGACCCGGCCACGCGCCCGGTGTGCTTCGCCTTCAATGGCGGCCCGGGCTCGGCGTCGATCTGGCTGCATCTCGGCGCGTTGGGACCGAAGCGCGTCGTGATCGAAGAGGACGGCACGATGCCGCCGCCGCCCTACGCGGTCACCGACAATTCCGAATCGTGGTTCGAACATTTCGACCTCGTGTTCGTCGATCCGCCGCACACCGGCTACTCGCTCACTGCCAGCGAGGATGCGCGCAAGAAGATGCTGAGTGTCGACGGCGACGTGGATGCGCTGGCGGAATGCATGCGTGCATGGCTCGGGCGCCATCGCCGCTGGCGTTCGCCGGTGTACCTCGCCGGCGAAAGCTATGGCACCACGCGCGGCGCCGCGTTGGCCGACAAGCTGCAGGACTTCGGCGTCGCGCTGTCCGGGTTGATCCTGGTGTCGTGCGCGATGGATCTGCAAAGCCTTGTCTTCGCGCCGCGCAACGACCTGCCCTATGCGCTGTTCCTGCCGGGCTTTGCCAACGTGGCGCAGTATCACGGCAAATTGAGCGGCGCGGTTGGCGCTTCGCCCGAGGCCGCGCGCGCGGCCGCCGAGGAATTTGCGTCCGGCGAGTACCTCGCGGCGCTGCATGCGGGCGCGCGTTTGTCGAAGACCGCGCGTCGCCGCGTGGTCGGCCGCTTGGCGCAGTTGACTGGCCTCGCGCCGGCGCTGATCGAGGAAAAGAACCTGCGCATCAGCGACCAGACATTCTTCTTCGAATTGCTGCGCGACCGCGGCCAGATCGTCGGCCGCCTCGAAGCGCGCGTCACCGGACCGATGGCGGCAAGTCGCACGCGCGACTGGGAATTCGACCCGGGCATCGAGGCGATCGTCGCGCCCTACACGATGGCGGCGCACGCCTACATGAGCGAACAACTCGGCATTGCGAGCGAAGCACGCTAC
>JBKJSU010000206.1:0-3879 GCA_046594415.1 Casimicrobiaceae bacterium
CCCGTGAAGGCACCTGCGGCATGTTCGCTCAAGTCCTGCGCGCCCCACCGCCAAGCCGTGCCCGCCAGAACATCCCGGGCCTGCCCTAGATAGGGGAAGGGAACGCAAACCGCAACACCCCGGCCCGATTTTCCCTGCCAGCCGCCGGCCAGCGCCGTCAACAGCGCGGCATTGGAAGCCAGCCCGCCGTTCATTTTCCAGTTCCCGACGACGAGCTTGCTGCGCATTTCGTGTGACCGCGTATGCCTGGTTCGAACCTTGGCCCGGGCTGCCGGGAGCCGCCCTCGCCCGCCGCTTCAGGCATGCAAAGGCACCCTCGGCGAAAAGACCCGCCAAAACCCTGAGATTTTACCGCGCCGCAGCACAGGGGGTCAAACCGCACCCTGGAAAGCCCGGGCGCGGCGGCCGGATCACACCCCGGCCAGTGCCCTTGCGCGCTTGATGACCGGCGGCAGGAACCATGCCGCGAGCGTCAGGACGCCCAGCGTGGCTGCCAGCGGCCGGGTGAAGAAGGCCACCAGGTTGCCGTCGGACTTGATCATCGACGTGATGAAGTTCTCCTCCAGCATCCCGCCCAGCACGACCCCCAGGATGGCCGGCGCGATGGGGAACCCGTTTTCCTCCAGCACATAGGCGACCACGCCGGCCGCCAGCATGACGCCGATATCGAACGGCGTGTTGTTGATTGCGAACGCGCCGACGATGCAGAACAGCAGGATCACGGGCATCAGCATGTTGCGCGGGACCTGCAGGATCTTCTTGGCCACCTTGATGCACAGGAAACCGAGGGGAATCATGATGATGTTGGCAACGATGAACAGGATGTAGACGGCGTAGATGTTCTGCGGGTTCTGCGTGAAGAGCGTCGGCCCCGGGTTCATGTTCTTCATGTACAGCACGCCGATCACGATGGCCGTGATCGAGTCGCCCGGAATGCCGAAGACCAGCGCCGGAATCCATGCGCCGGCCAGCGCGCTGTTGTTGGCCGCACCCGCCTCGACGATGCCCTCGACGTGCCCCGTGCCGAATTTCTCCGGCTCCTTCGACAGCTTCTTGCTCATCGCATACGACATCCATGCCGCGATGTCGGCCCCGGCGCCGGGCAGCGCGCCCACCAGTGTGCCCAGGATGCTGCCGCGCAGTATCTGCATCGGGTACTTGACCGTCAGCGCCCACATGCCCTTGAACACGTTGTGGATCGGCTGGTCGACGATCTTCAGCGGCGGATTGGTATCGACCGCATAGCGGATGATCTCGGAGATGGCGAACATGCCGATCATCAGCGGGATCATGCCGATGCCGCCCATCAACTCCGTGCTGCCGAACGTGAAGCGCGGGAAGCCCGCCGGATTGCCAAGCCCCACGCACGCAATCAGCAACCCGATCAGCAACGACACCACGCCCTTCAGCGGTTGCTCCGCCGTGATCACGATGGCGCAGGTCAGGCCCAGAAGCACGAGCCAGAAATATTCGAACGAGGAAAACCGCAGCGCGACGTCCGCCAACGCCGGTGCCGACAGGATCAGCACCGCCGTCCCGAAGAGGCCGCCGATGGCCGAGAACACGAGGCCCGCGCCAAGCGCGGTTTCGGCCTGCCCCTTGCGGGTCATCGCATAAGCTTCGTCCGTGTACGCGGCCGACGCCGGCGTTCCCGGCATCCGCAGCAGGCAGCCGGGAATGTCGCCTGAGAAGATGGCCATGGCCGTGGCCGTGACGATCGTCGCGATCGCGGGGATCGGCTCCATGAAGAATGTCACCGGCACCAGCAGCGCGGTGGCCATCGTCGCGGTCAGTCCGGGCACCGCGCCGACGAACAAACCGTATAGCGAAGCGAGCAGCATCGGCACCAGCGTCTTGACGCTGAACACCATGTTGAAGGCGAGGATTACGGCGTCCATGTCAGCCCTCCGGGAACGCGCCAGGAGACACGCGCGCGCCCGTGGGCGACAGCGAGCAATGCGAACGCGGGGACGGTTGCATCAGAAGGCCCATCCCGTGAGCACGCCCCATGGCAATGGAACGCGAAGCAACTTGTAGAACGCATACCAGATGAGCAACGTGGCCAATATCGCCACCACTGCCGCCGGGACGCGGCGCACACCGAGCACGGTGAGCCAGATCATCAACAAGATGGGCGCAACGATCAGGAAACCGACGCGTTCGGCCAGCAGCACATAGGCGGCGACGCCGAGGACGATCGCCGCCAGCGCCCGCAAGTGGCGTCCGGAGCGCATCCACGCGGCCGTCTCGCCCCAGGGCTCGGTTTCGCGACGGCGATAGCCCAGCACCATGAGTACCACGCCGCAGATCGCGAACCCCGACGCTATCAGGCCGGGAAACAATCCGGGGCCCACCTGCTGCCCCGGAATGCGTGCAAAACTCTGGACGTGCACCAGCACGACCAGGCCCAGCAACAGGAAGAACGCGCCGAAGATGGCGTCGTTGATTTTCATGCAACCATCCTGTGGCCAGGCAGGCGGCACGGGGCGGCGGAATCGCCGCCTCGTGCGCGACTGCGCAAGATCACTTCGCCAATCCCACGGCCTTCATCGTCTTGCCCATGGCGACGTCACCCTTGGCCATGAACGCGGCGAAATCCGGACCCGCGGCCCACGCGGTGCCGAAGCCGCGACTGGCGGCAAAGTCCTTCCACTCCTTGCTCTCGGCGATCTTCTGGATCGCGCCCAGCAGCTTGGCATTGACATCGGCCGGCAGCCCCTTGGGACCGGCGATGCCGCGCCATGCGGCCACGTCATAGTTGACGCCGATGGCCTGCTGCATCGTCGGCACGTCCGGGAAAATGCCCGAGCGCTTGTCGCCCATCACCGCCAGCGGGCGCGCCTTGCCTGCTTCGATCAGCGCGCGCGCTTCCGGCAGCGAACAGGTGACGATGTCCACGCCGCCTGCAACCAGATCCTGCATCGCCGGCGCCGCGCCGTTGGACGGCACCCATGGCACCGAGTTGGAGGGAAGCTTCAGCTCTTCCAGGAGCCCGGCGAGCGCCAGGTGCCAGATGCCGCCCTGCCCCGTGCCCGACGCCTTCAGCTTGCCCGGATTGGCCTTGATCGCATCGACCACGTCCTTGACCGACTTGTACGGCGAGTCGGCGCGCACCGTCATGCCGGCGGGGTCGGAATTGACCAGCGCCAGCGGCGTGTACGACGTGGGGTTGAGTTCGGTGAGGCCTTGCCAGTGCATCATCGTGATTTCGACGGTGATCATGCCGACCGTGTAGCCGTCCGCCGGCGCCTGCGCGATGGCGCTGTGGCCCACCACGCCGCTGCCGCCGGTGCGGTTGACCACGTTGACCGGCTGGCCCAGTTCCTTTTCCATCATCGTCGCGAAGTAGCGGGCGGTGCCGTCGGTACCGCCGCCGGCGCCCCAGGGCACGATAAACGTGATCGGACGATCGGGGTAAGCCGCAAGCGCGACGCCGGTTGCGGCGAGCGCGACGAGCGCGATGAGCGCGCGCGAAGTGAATTTCATGTTTTCCTCCTGGGTGAAAATGGATCGAAGCCGGATCCGCGCGCACCTCTGTCGGGTGGAAATCGCCGGATGCGTCGCGGACGTTAGCAGCGCGCCCGGAAGCGGTCAAGTGGTCCGACCAATTGTCCGCCCGATGCATGCCCGCGCCGCACCGGGCTGCGGTGGTGACGACGGCGCGGCGTCAACGGGTCGAGCGACTGCGAACGAAGTTCGCCAGCACCCCGGCCAGATGCGCCAGGTCGCGCTCCAACTGCACATAGCCGCCGTAGGGTTCGAGCGTCACCTCGTCCATGTAGAGCGTGCGCTTCAACTCGATCTGCAGGCTGTGACGATTCTCCGCCGGTCGCCCGTGCTTGCGCACCAGTTCCACGCCCTTGTACGGGTCGTTGACCG
>JBKJSU010000248.1:0-3207 GCA_046594415.1 Casimicrobiaceae bacterium
TGAGATAACGACGCCGCCGACTAATGCCGGGCTCTGCATTCTTTCGGGCAACAACTACGTTCAGGAAGGTCGTTATGGCAAGGCGACGCTCATCGGCCGCTGCTCGGCCCTCCCCGCGTCCCTTCCCCCGATAAGATTTGAGGCGCGCGAAGTCGAGGTCGGCCCCAACCATTTCACACTGCAGTTTACGATCACGGACGGGCTCGGCGCCGGGTGCATCGTTCGCGGAGTAATGACCGGCGCAAAGAAATAGGGCGCGGCGCCGCATGCCGTGGTCGGCTCCGTTCAACCCTCGGCGTCCGCGGACAAGGCACATCGACCCGGCGATTCCGGGTCGATGTGCAAAGCGCCTAATTGCCTGCCAACGCGGCCGCCCCCTTCGGAGCGCCTTGGACCGACGTGAACTCGGCGCGAAGGTCCGGTTCCGACAGGTTCCTGCGCGCGGTCGGAGTGACCGGCACCGGCCGAAAGTCGACCCACGAACCCAACTCGGGCCGGGGCTTGCACGTCAGCGCGGTGAGCGCCAGTCCACGTGCCCCGGCCGACCCGGCAGGTCGATGCGCGCGGTGGACGCAGGCGTTTCCGCCACGACCTTGCCGGCGCGAAATACCTTCAAGCGCGTGGCGCGCAACCGGATCGCCTCGATGGGATCGCGCGCCTGCAGCAACACAAAGTCGGCGCGCATGCCGGGCGCGATGCCGTAGCCGTCGAGTTCCATGATCTTCGCCGCATTGACGGTCACCGCATCGAAGCACGCGCGCATCCCGTCCTGGCTGGTCATCTGCGCCACATGCAGCCCCATCGCCGCCACTTCAAGCATGTCGCCGCTGCCCAGCGAATACCATGGGTCCATCACGCAGTCGTGGCCGAACGCGACATTGACGCCGGCGGCCATCAGCTCGGGCACGCGCGTCATGCCGCGTCGCTTGGGGTAGGTGTCGTGCCGTCCCTGCAGCGTGATGTTGATCAGTGGATTGGCAATGGCATGCACGCCCGCCTCGTGCATCAGCGGAATCAGCTTGGACACGTAGTAATTGTCCATCGAATGCATCGACGTCAGGTGCGACCCGGTCACGCGCCCCTGCAAGCCAAGCCGAATGGTCTGTACCGCCAGCGACTCGATGTGCCGCGAATGCGGGTCGTCGGTCTCGTCGCAATGCATATCGACCGCGCGACCTTGCTCTGCCGCCAGTTCGCACAGGATGCGTACGCTCTCGGCGCCATCATTCATCGTGCGTTCGAAATGCGGAATGCCGCCGACCACCTCCACGCCCATCGTCAGCGCGCGCTTCAACTGGTCGAGTGCGCCGGGCGCGCGCAGCACACCGTCCTGCGGAAACGCCACCAGCTGCAGGTCGAGATACGGCTTCACCTTCTCGCGCACGTGCAGCAGCGCCTCCACCGCCAGCAAGCGCGGATCGCACACATCCACATGCGAGCGGATGGCCAGCAGGCCCTTGGCCACCGCCCAGTCGCAATAGGCCAGCGCGCGCTCGACGAGCGCATCCTGCGTCAGCGTGGGCTTCAACTCGCCCCACAGCGCGATGCCTTCCAGCAGCGTGCCGCTGCGATTCACGCGCGGCAGGCCGTAGGACAGCGTCGCGTCCATGTGGAAATGCGGATCGACGAAGGGCGGCGTCAGCAGCTGGCCGGCGGCATCGATCGTCTGCGCCGCCTCGGCGTTGATCCGTGGCGACACATTGACGGTGCGGCCAGCGGCCACCAGCACGTCGATGCCGGTGCGCCCGTCCGGCAGCGTGGCGTTGCGCAGCAGCAGGTCGGCCATGACGTTGCAGCCAGCCCTACTTGGTGCCGAAGATGCGGTCGCCGGCGTCGCCCAGCCCCGGCAGGATGTAGCCATGATCGTTCAACTCGCGGTCGATTGCGGCGGTATAGATCGGCACGTCGGGATGCGCCGCCTGGAACGTGCGCACGCCTTCCGGACACGCCACGAGGCACACGAACCGGATCGAGCGCGGCTGCGTTTCCTGCAACCGCTCCACGGCCGCCACGGCCGAGTTGCCCGTGGCCAGCATCGGATCGAGCACGATCGCA
Organism: Casimicrobiaceae bacterium; assembly: GCA_046594415.1. Lineage (GTDB taxonomy): Bacteria > Pseudomonadota > Gammaproteobacteria > Burkholderiales > Casimicrobiaceae > VBCG01. The sequence goes on from JBKJSU010000248.1 coordinate 2,056, forward strand.
TCGCGCTCGGGCATGCCGCCCGGCATCTTGAAGTAATACTCCACCGCCACCAGCGACTTGGGATCGCGATAGAGGCCGACGTGGCCCACGCGCGCGCCGGGTACCACCGACAGGAAGCCGTCGAGCAGGCCCGTGCCTGCGCGGAGGATCGGCACGAACACCAGCTTCTTGCCGTCGATCAGCTTCGAGTTCATCGTCTCCATTGGCGTCTGGATCATCACTTCGTGCATCGGCATGTCACGCGTGACCTCGTAGGCCATCAGCGAGCCGATTTCGTTCAGCAGGCGCCGGAAGCTGGTGGTGCTGGTTTCCTTCTTGCGCATCAGCGTCAGCTTGTGCTGGATCAGCGGATGGTCGAGGACGCGGACATTGGCGGGCATGGGAATTCCGTAGTGGTGTGGTCGAAGTTCTAGAAGACGGTACCGTCGCTGTTAATCGCAAGCGGCGGCGTGCCGCCGCGAAGCTCGCCGGCCAGTTCACGGCCGGCCGCCCAGGTTCCACCTTCGAGGATGCATGCAAAGGGCAGGTTGGGCGCGCCAAGCAATGCTCGCACGCGCGGCGCCAGTTCATCAAGCAGCGCCACCGTCAGTGCGCGCCACTCGACCACCAGTTCGCTGCCGACCTCCCACGTCGCGCGCGCAGCGTCCGGATGGCGAAGCACGAGCACGCCGGTATCGAGCAGCAGGCCGCCGTTGCGGTACTCCGGCAACCCTGTCAGGTCGTCGCGCCCGACGACCTCGAGGCCTGCCCACTCGAAGGGCTCGAACAGCGAATAGGTGAGCCATTGCGACAGTTTGTGGAACGGCACCCAGCCTGCCGTCTCGCCATCTCCACCGGCGCAGCGATGCCGCCAGACGTCGCCCAGTGCGATGCCGTCGATCGCATTGCCCGTGAGCCAGATCGGGCCGAGGCCATCGAGGACGGTACGCAGGATCGCCTCGGCGCCAACGGTGCGCGATGCGCCGCGGCCCGTTACCGCGTCGAAAATGCCGCCGGGTCGCGGCATGCCGGCGAACATGTCACCTGCCCGCGCCAGCGCCGCCGCCAGCCGTCGCAACAGCGCGGCCCGGCCCTCCAGCCCGACCAGCGGATTGCCGCTATCCGCCTGGAACCAGCGCGCGAGCGATGCCGCGTCGAGCGTCGCCAGCGCGG